>CAYOIU010000020.1:0-11143 GCA_964404085.1 uncultured Desulfobacteraceae bacterium
ACGGCTCTTTATCGAACGGCTACCTGCAATCGTCAATTGCCTTTTTGAGAAAATCTATATAGTCTTGTCCTGGGAGGCCTTCTGCTTCAGCTTTCTTGACATAACCAGAAAGAACCGGCTGTACTGCTTTTTCCCAGCGGGCACTCTCCGCATCTGAAAGCGGTATAATTTTATTGTCCAGGCTGAGCGTGAATTTCCTCCCTTCGGCATCACTGGAATCCCACGCAGGACCCGTTTTTGGTATCCACTCTTTGCTGACCTCTGCAAACACCTTCTGGACACTCTCAGGTAATGCATCCCACTTCTTCAAATTCATGGCAACAAAAAAACCGGTGGAATAAGCAATGGAAAAACACTCGGTAGTGTATTTGATAACCTCGGCCTGCTTCCACCCCTTCAATACCTCCATGGGTGAAAAGGTCCCATCAACAACCCCTTTTTGGAGGGCCTCATAAGCGCCGCCCTGACCCATGGCCACGGGGACCGCCCCTAAGGCCTGCGCGACTTTTGCGCTATTGCCGGTGGCGCGGATCTTCAACCCCTTTATATCTTCCAGTTTATAGACCGGTTTTTTGGTGTGGAGCAACCCCGGCCCATGACCAAAGAGATAAAGCACATGTGCATTTGAAAGCTCTTTCGGCCTAAATTTGTCGTAGAACGCATTGATGACACGGGTAGCACATTCCCCATTGGGGTATCCCAACGGAAGGTCAAAGGCTGCCATTGCGGGGAAGCGTCCACGGCTATAAGCAAGGACGGACATACCGATATCTGTGATACCACTTACAATACCATCATAGATTTTTGGACCTTTGAGTAATGAACCACCTGGATAATAAGTAATTTTCACCTTGCCATTTGTGCGCTTCTCTATCTCCTTTGCCCAAGATTCTCCTAATTTTGCTTGGATATGACTGGGAGGAAAGAAGTTGCTATAGCTTAATTCAATTGTTTGTGCCACGGCACTGGTTCCATTGACAAGAACGAATGCTCCCAAGACCGAAATTACGAAAAATATCCAGACAATTTTTCCCGGTTTCATGTACGTTCTCCTTTCTAGAAAGCATTTTCGCCAAAAAGTCAATACAAACGCTTCTCAACCGTTATCCCCTTTTCGAAATACCCCCCTTTCTCCATGTATTGATTTGATTTAGATTTCTCAACGCCGGCAACTTCCTTCTTCTAAGGATTTCATAAAAAAAGAGTATTGCCGCAAAGATGTTGCTAATTGCTTCTTGTCCTTATTACAGGAATGGTCTCACCACACATTCCCTCGCCCACCTACATGGTCAATGTCCCATTTCCATCAGCCCTCTTCGTGTCTCAATCGCTTCTGACAAATATTCAGACATTAACTATATTTACATGCAAAATCCGTTTTGTGTCAAGGATAAAAACATTCCTTCTTCTCCCTCCTCCTTGGAGGTTGATAGCGCTTGATCAGGAATAATTGGGCTCCTGCCACAGATAATGGGTATGACAGCGCAATAAGGATCCTGAGAGGAAAGAACTCCTTGCTTTTCCTTGACTATCCCGTTTTCATCCGATATATTCCCGCTGTAATTAAGCCATAGATTCTGATCTCCTGCCATTCAACTGAGCAGGATGATAAGGGAGCCTTCCATATTGGTCCAAAGGGATAAAAAATGAAATTCCCTGACGCACTAGCAAGGAAATTGGCGAAGTGGTTGTATTGGACAGCCGGGCTCGCAATTGTGCTCATGATGGTTCTTACCTGTGCGGACATTTTGCTGCGGCTCTGCGTGACCCTTCTTCATAATTACGGTTGGAAATTCCTCGCACCCTTCCGGCCAATACCCGGAACCTATGAACTGGTTTGCTATCTGGGAGCCGTTGCGGCTTCTTTCGCAATGGCGCACACTTCAATTGAAAGCGGACACGTAGCTGTTAGTCTAGTAGTGCGCCTCTTTCCGCAAAGAGTACAGGGAATTATCGCTGCTTTTACCAACTTCCTGGGGCTCTATTTTTTTTGTATGATTTCATGGAGATCTATCCTATATGCGGAAGATCTGAGAACAAGCGGGGAGGTCTCACTCACCCTGCAACTGCCTTATTATCCCTTTGTGTACGGTGTTAGTTTTGCTGCCGCGGCGGTATGCCTCGTATTGTTAATGGATTTTTTTGAGAGCTTGAATAAAGCGATTGGCAAATGAGCTTAACAACGATAGCGATCATCGGAATAATCATCCTTGTGATATTGCTTTTTTCCAATATGCCTGTTGGCTTTGTCATGGGTGTCCTGGGTCTTCTGGGGTTCAGTTATGTCGTGAACATGCATGCAGGCCTTAACCTTTTAGCCAGGGACGTCTTCGAGGTATTTTCGTCTTATGGCCTTACCGTCATCCCGCTGTTTGTTTTTATGGGCCAGATTGCCTTCCACTGCGGAATCAGCCGGCGCCTGTATGATTCTGCTTATGTGCTCCTAGGTCATCGACGCGGAGGGCTGGCTATGGCGACCGTGGGCGCATGTGCCGGTTTTTCGGCCATATCAGGCTCCACGAATGCAACGGCAGCCACCATGGCGACGGTAACAATACCAGAGATGAAGCGTTACAACTATGATATGGGCCTTGCTACGGGGACCGTAGCTGCCGCCGGGAGCCTCGGCATTCTCATCCCCCCGAGTGTAATCTTCATCGTGTATGGGATCTTGACGCAACAGTCCATAGGAAAGCTTTTTGCTGCCGGAATTCTCCCCGGGATTCTCCTTTCTATCCTGTTTCTGCTGACCATCTATTTGCGTGTATTGAAAAATCCCGATCTGGCGCCACCAGGACCGAAGACCAGCCTCAGGCAAAAGATAAGATCTTTCCTGGGTGTTTTTGAGACGCTTTTGATATTCGGCCTGGTCATGGGAGGCATATTTTTTGGTATTTTCACACCCACTGAGGCGGCCGCAGCAGGTGCGTTCCTGACTCTTTCCCTGGCCGTCGTTAGGAGACAAATTTCATGGGAGGGATTTTTAAAGTCGCTTGCCGATACCACACGCATCAGTTGCATGGTGATGGTGATTGTAACCGGTGCCGTGATATTCGGCCATTTCATGGCAGTGACCAGGTTGCCGTACAACCTGGCCCACTGGGTAAGCAGCCTTCCTTTACCTAATTCAGCAATCATGGGAATTATCATCTTAGTTTACCTCCTAGGTGGTTGTTTTATGGATGCTCTTGCTATGATCATGCTCACCATCCCCATCTTTTATCCTGTTGCGGTGGCCCTTGGCTTTGATCCTATCTGGTTTGGTGTGGTGATTGTCCTCATCACTGAGATGGGTGTTATTACTCCACCTGTCGGCGTGAATGTATATGTCGTTTACGGCGTGGTCGGAGATGTTCCTCTTGAGACAATATTCAAAGGGGTCTTCCCCATGGTCCTAGCGCTGCTGGTTTGCAATCTGATCCTCCTGTTTTTCCCGCAAATAGCCCTCTTCCTGCCCAGTCTTATGCGATAATGTTGGGTCTTGCGACTAAAGCGTAATTTTCGATTGCAGGTTGACATCAGTGTGCACAGAATATGATGTCTTTTCTGAGTGAATGGCGGGAGGGAGCCGTAATTTAAGGGACTTATCTATGGAGGACACCGAGGACCTCAAGGCCCCTGTATTGACCCACTCCCACGCGCCTGCTCGGGGGATTCTCTGGACGAAAGAAGATGAATGGCCTAGATCTTCCAGCCGATGGTACATTTTGGAATAAGGATTCCTTCAGGCTAATCAGGCCTGATGAATACCCGAAGTTCGGTCTCGACCCTTCAGATATCCCCTTGGGAACCTTCCCCGCCCTGAAACATCCTGCCCAACTCCTCAGTTCTTATGGTGGAAATGCTTACGGTTTCGGGATTTTTGAAAGCTATGATCGTTTGAACCACTACGATATCCAGTTCATTCAATCCATTGATTTCAAGAATCGTGACGATGTCAAAAAGCACCACAAGAGGATCAATGAACTCTACAGGAAAATAGGCATATTGACCCGGTTCTCCGGCCACGGCAAACCCTTCTACCTGATTCCCATTCACCTCGTCACCGGTTCACTTTCTCACATCCAATCCAAACTGAGTGAAATTGAAAAAATCGTCAATTTTCACAAGAGAAAATACCTGAAAGAGCGCTACGACATCGGCCTGGTTGCGCACCAGGACGATTTCATCGTCAGGGAGCTCTCTCTGAGGCTCAAAGAGCAACGCTTTTTTGTCCTGGACTCCCCCGAAAAACTGACTGCCTTGAACGAAGAACTGGATCTGGTCATCATTACCGAGGACCTGTATGACATGACCCTGATGGAACGCTTTACAGCCGTCAAAAAAAAGGACATGTCCAAAGGCCGAATGCACCAGTGCGCCACTTATATCCTGTGGAAACTCTACAATCTCCTGACCCTTGACGGTGAACTGTTTGTGATCTCAAACAGACATGTGCCAAAGACAAACCGTACGGCCAAGGTCATCTTCAAAACCCCTGAGGAACAAAAGAACTTCGCGCTTTTCACACACATTTTCAAGACCAGGAAGAGGTATCGTTCCAAGAACGCTGACTTTCGGATGAATGTTTTTGACCTTCAAAAATACCTGAGCGGGGTATACGTCGAACCGGAAATTATCAGTAGGCTTCTCGAAGGCAGGACGCTTGAAAATATGGGTTTCACAGAAATAGACCAACTTCCCTATTTGGATATGGACTACCAAGGCATCAGACTTTTCAGGGACCAGGAAAGGACCTGGTCGGACCTTCTCTTGACCTTCTTTGACGAGATATTCCTGAGGCCCTTTATTCCTTCGTTCATAAAGAGGGAATGGAAGGGCCGGTTCGCCTGCGCCGATTATGCTCCGCAGTTCATGCTTCTCTACCTTGGGCAGAAAAAACCATTGACCACGACCCTGAGCAAAGTGGAACAGGAAGTCACTGAGTCCAACCTGGCCGGTTGTCCTCTGCCTTTCCTGGCGGAGTATAGGGATTCCTTTTCATTTGTGATAAGAACCCTCCGGATATTGAAAAGCCTGTGGAAAGAGGGAAATGAGGCCTTTCCTCAAATCCTTCTCGATCGGTTGATCCAGCCGCTTGAGAACAGGAGAAGACGGTTTGCCGCCCTGAATGATGTCCAAAGGTTGATTGCCAAGATACCCCGTCTCCAGAAGATCGAAGGTTTCTTGAACCCGGACCGGATTGAAGGCCCGCGCACAAGGATTCTGGGCAATCTATCTGCATTGCCCTTTTTCGGCATTTCCGAGGATGAAATCCGGGAAATTGTCCTTATCGTCATCGGCCACAGTCCCATGGGTCGAATCGTTTCAGGAAAGCTGAATGAAAAGAGTCTCCAACCCATTTCCGATCTCGCGCGACGTCTTGATCGACAACAGGCTCTCAATCTTCTTCGATATTGCCGTCTGATGACCCTGGCGGAAACCATTGCGGCCAAAGGCACCCCCATAACCAACGACCAGCTCGTGGAACTCTTTGATATCTATGAAAGCGCGTTCAGAATCGTGACCAACAGGGATCTGGATTGGGACACCCTCATGGATGAAAAAACGAGCGCCCTTGGGGGCATACACAGCAAAACCATTCGAAAGATCCTCATGATGACGAACCACTTTGAGTTTCTTTCCAACTGGTCGGAACTGCCTGAAAAGGGAATCATGGAAAAGGAGTCCCTTGCGGACTATGACAAGGAAAAACTCGCCGGGATAGAAGATGTGATCAAACTGGTGACCATTTTCGGTACTTTTGAAAAGTATTTCCTCGGCTCAGACCCGCTTCAACTGCCGGCCTTTTGCAGAAAATTTCTGGATCTTGAGTTTCATGGGATATCCCATCTTTTTGAGCGGATAAACATTCGACTGGTATTCATCCTCCTGTGGATTACAGCAAATATTGTCCACGGCAAGGTGATCAACTATAACCCTGTCCTGGCAGAAGCTGAAAATGACGACTTGAAAGTATTGTTAAAAAACCTGGAGAACGAAGCCAAAGCGATCAATGTACGATATCTGGATATTCCAACCCTGCAACAGTTCAGCGAAAATCTTTATCAGCATGGATCCGCCTTCATCGTCGGAACGGGTTTTCAATTACGCATCAACCCGGAGACAGGCGTCCTGGACGTGGGATACGTGGATCTTGACGAACACATCCGCCACCTGAAAGCGCTTTTCACCGAGGTTGAGGGGAAGCCCTTGTCTGAAATCCCTGATGTTACGCTGTCGAACCTTGAGAAGCTCTTTTCAAACCTCGAGAGCTTTTATCAGAGCCATGAGAGGCTCCTGGAGCAATTGGGACTTCATTCAAAACTGCCTGCAAAACAGAAAAATTGGTATCAAAACATCCGTCAATTGCGAGACAGGCTTTGGATCTATTTCCAGAACAAGATATTTGATCCGGCGTTCTTCTATTGGGACATCCGTCGGCTCTACGATCACGCACCATCCATCATGGGTTTCATATTTCCCGAGTTCATGGTCCTTCAGACGCTCCAGGTGGTCGGCCGTCTCTATCTCAAATCATCACTTATAGATTATGTTATGGCCAGTGCCAGGAAAATGCAGGCCCTGGTCCGACAGGATCAAACGGGATTTCAAAACCTCCGTTTTCTACACAGCCTCGCCCAGAGGGAATTCGGTCCCATGGCAACCGGTACCATAGGTGTCAGCGAATCCCAGATAACCGATCTCGAAGGCATAGTGGACCAACTGCGTCAGGACCCGGCGTTATTCGGCGCCCTGGTCGGATGTTTTCTCTTTCAGGAACTTGGCCGGGTATCGGCGTTCAGAGAAAAGTATGCGTCCCGGTTCAACCCTGCTGATTACTCGGACGCTGGGGCCTTTTTTCTCGAACAAGAAAAAATTACTGCGAGATACGGCCTGAGTACTGAGACTGAAAACAACCTGATCTTTCTGGTTCGCCATCACAGCCTCTTCCATCATATCTTGAGAGGAGAAATCGGCCTCGACGGACTTCAAGAAGTCCTCATTCCCGGGAGCAAAGATCTCTTTGATGCCTTTTTCGTGTTTTCATTCGCCATGCTTTCCGCCATGCGAGAGGACCTCATGCTCGAGGATCTGGCCGGACGACTCTTTGACATCAGGACTATATGCCTTAAAGCTATGGCAGGGGAGACCACCTTTGAAGAGGAACTGGACCAGATCTATTTGCGTAAAGGAGATCTCTTTCACGCCCTGGAAGATTTCCAGATGAAAGGCCTGCCGGATGGCGTCTCTCCGACGGAATATCTCACGTCACACCATTGGAATAAGAGAGAAAAAAGGCAGAGACTGACGTCGGGAAAAATGGTGTTTGCCCTGGAGCGTTTGTTCAGGCTCAGAGGCATCCGATATTGCTTGTTTGTTGACCTGATCCAATTTATAATGAAATTACCCTTGAGATATATCTACAAGAAACGCCGTTTTTCCAGCATCGGCTATGCAACCTTCGAAAAAGAACTGTTTGAGGCCTTGCGTCTCTACAATACCCTCCAAAATCTCGGTGAATCGGTGCGGCATTTCATGTTGAATCATCTGATCGGAGACCGCGTTCGTCTTTACGGGTACGAAAAAATCAGCAACTACCTCAACTACAAGAACCAGATCAAACTCCTCCTTATCGGACTTCTCGGAGCCGGCAAACTGCTCTCAGAAAGCGAGCGTGTCAGTCTTAACTTCCTGCCCATGGATGACGACATATCCATGCGCTATGAGGCCATGAATGATTTTCTGAACCGCTTGCCCATGGAAAAGATATGGGGAGGCCCCTATCAGATCAACCAGTTTTTCAAGGCAAAAACAGGTATTCGACTCGATCACATAAGGGATCGGGAGGTCATCTCGATCCGCTTCTATGACCGTATAAACCTTGCCAAGAAAATCGATCACATGAACACCATCAGGAATGTGGACCAACTCAAGAACTATTTTCATTACAGCCTTCGGTCCCTGAGAAGCTACCGATTCAATACCGAGGATTATGAGTTGCAACTGGAGAAAGTCTTCGAAGAAAGGCATCACCAGATTGCAGAGGACATCCTCTCCCAGACGAAGAAGAAGATGGCGCTCATAGACGACTTCGAAGAACTATACAATGCCACGCAGGAAACCGAAATGCGAAGTCTGGAGCTGGGATTTACACAGGACCAGAGGCATCGGTTGAAGGACTTCTATGAATTGCGAAAAGACCACCTCAGGCGTGACAAGCTGAAAGAGATCCAGAACGCGATCAGCTCCATCAGCGACAAACGCGAATTGAAGGACTACTGGAACGGCACCAAGTGGTACTTGCTGCAGAACCGTGCCTACCTGGGAAAGGAATTTGAAAACCTCGTGGCCAAACGATTTGATGAATGTGCTGAAAGCGATGCGACGAGCAATTGATTCCATTCGAACCGGCTTGAAGAATGCTGGAAGTTCCGGTTTGTCCCTGCAATTTCATGAGAGGAGGGATCTTCCCTCAGAATTTATCCGATCAAATGAACTCTATCTTAGAGAGGTTGGAAGACCATGTGCCTGGCGATACCTTCCAAGATCATCAGTATCAAAAACCAGATGGGAACCATTGATGTTGACGGTGTCAGGAGGGAGGCCAGCCTGCTCCTTCTGGATGACGCCCGGGTGGGCGATTATGTGATCGTTCATGCCGGTTTTGCAATCCACAGGATTGATGAGACAGAGGCCCTGGAGTCCCTCGAGGCACTGCGTGAAGTAGCCGCTCTCATGAAGGTTTGATGTGAAGAACAACCATACAGCCATGAGATTGGAAGTAGAAGGCATTGTCCAGGGCGTTGGTTTCAGACCGTTTGTCTACCGTTTGGCCCGCGAATACGGAATAAAGGGTGAGGTCGCAAACACATCATCAGGGGTGACCATCCTTCTTGAAGGGGACGAGGAGGACATTGAATCCTTTGAAAGGGGGTTGGGCGAAAAGACTCCCCCTCTCGCCCGAATCACCAAGGTCTCCGCATACCCTGAGAAGGTGAAGGGACGAAACGTCTTTTCCATACTGCAGAGCCTTGGCCAGGATGAGAAATCCACCCTCATATCGCCCGACGTGAGTGTATGCGATGACTGCCTGGATGAGCTTTTTGACCCTTCCGATCGTCGTTATCACTACCCTTTCATCAACTGCACGAACTGCGGTCCCAGATACACCATCATCGACGACATCCCCTATGACCGCCCTCATACCTCCATGAAATCTTTCCGCATGTGCCCGGCATGTCAGGCCGAATACGATGACCCGGGGAACAGGCGGTTCCATGCACAACCGAACGCTTGTGCCCAATGCGGTCCGCGTGTGACCTTGCTTGATAACGCAAGGAAAAAAATAGAGACGAAAGACCCCGTCCGAAAAGTGGCCCGGCTCTTAAGGCAGGGACATATCGTGGCCGTCAAGGGCATTGGGGGCTTCCACCTGGCGGCAGACGCCGAAAACGATCAAGCGGTTTTGCGGTTGAGAAAAAGAAAACATCGCGAAGAAAAACCGCTTGCCCTCATGTCCAATGCCATAAGCGATATACGAAGGTATGCCGTTGTTGAAGAGGGGGATGAATCCCTTCTCACTTCCTATCAGCGCCCTATTGTCCTCCTTCGAAAAAAACAACCCCAACCCCTTTCCGAGGCGGTGGCACCGCGGAACAACTGTTTCGGTGCCATGCTGTCCTACACGCCTCTCCACTACCTTCTCCTATATTTTGGCTTCACAGCGCTGGTCATGACCAGCGGAAACATGAGTGAAGAACCCATTGCCATTGACAATGACGATGCCTTTCTCAGGCTTGCCGGCATCGCCGATTATTTTCTGATCCATGACAGGGACATTTATCTGCGGAGTGATGATTCAATTGTGAGAAGATCCGCCGGTGTTACGCGGTTCATCCGTCGCTCCAGGGGATATGTGCCCACACCGATTTTTCTGAAAAGAGACATGCCCCGGATTCTCGCATGCGGTGCGGAGCTAAAAAATACCGTCTGTTTAACCAGGGAGAACGAGGCCTTCCTGAGCCAGCACATGGGTGACCTGGAAAATATGGAGGCCTACGATTTTTTTTGTTCAACCATTGAACACATGAAGCGCATCCTCAACATCGAACCGGAAATTCTCGCCCATGATTGTCACCCGGATTACCTCAGCACCCGGTATGCCATGGAACAGCAGGGCATCGAAAAGGTACAGGTACAGCACCATCACGCCCACATCGTAAGCTGCATGGCTGAAAACCACCTGGACGGCCCGGTTATCGGCCTCTCCTTCGACGGGACCGGGTACGGAAGCGACGGTGCACTGTGGGGCGGAGAGGTCCTTCTCGCGGACAACCAACGGTTTACACGAAAGGCCCACCTGAACTATGTCCCCATGCCCGGAGGCGCCTCCGCCATCAAAGAGCCCTGGCGAATGGCCGTAAGCTATCTTATCGACGCCTTCGGTGACGCCTTCCGGGGCCTGGATCTTCCGTTGCTCACGCAAATCGAAGATCTTAAGATCGGCGTTATGGTTGAGATGATTTCAAAAAGGGTCAATGCCCCCAACACCTCGAGTCTCGGTCGTCTGTTTGACGGGGTTGCCGCACTTGTGGGGATCAGAAACCGCGTCCACTATGAAGGCCAGGCGGCCATGGAACTGGAGATGATCGCTGAAAAGGGCAGGGGAAAACCCTATGATTACGAGTGGACCCCCGGAGATGTGCGAAAGATCCTCACCGGCCCTATCATTTCCGACGTGGTGCATGACATGGAAGCCGGTGTGAGCCCGTCCCGCATCAGCGGCAGGTTTCACCTGACCCTCGTCCGGCTTTTCCGAGAGCTCTGTGAAGACATCAGGGTGGAGACGGGATTGAACCGTGTGGCGTTGAGCGGGGGCGTGTTCCAAAACAGACTCCTCCTGGCCGGCCTGATCCATGCCCTCACGAAAAGTGGTTTTCAGGTCTTTTCCCATCAACTTGTCCCCACTAATGACGGCGGGATTTCCCTCGGCCAGGCCGTCGTTGCGGCCGCAGTGGCCGGAAAATGAGACCTGTTTTCAAAACTGATTGATGCTGCAAACGGCAGCCTATGAGGAACCAACCCGATATGTCCATTAAACCGAACCTGACAGTCTTTTTCAGACGCTTTCTAAACACTCCTGAGGGATGAACGCCCATTT
>CAYOIU010000020.1:11153-23847 GCA_964404085.1 uncultured Desulfobacteraceae bacterium
GGGGTTTAGCGGCACACAATAGAGTTGCGTATACTTTGGAGGCTTAAACCCCAAATGGCCGTCCATTGCGGCAGCCCTCGCCAAGTGCACTATGAGAAAGCATTTGAAAAAGATTCTCAGGTTCTCGTCCTGAAAACATTTTGTGGCGCTATAAATAGAAGGACTTCGTTGGAAGGAAAGAAGAATGTCCATCAAACACCTGAGGGAATACAGGGATCCTGAGATCGCCAGAGGGTTGATCGAGGGTATCCGGAAGAACTTCACAAAACCGGTCTGCCTGATGGAAGTGTGTGGAACCCATACCATGTCCATATTCAGGAATGATATTCGGTCCGTCCTCCCGGACGGGATCTCCCTCATTTCGGGTCCGGGCTGCCCGGTATGTGTAACCGACCAGAGTGAAATCGATGCCTTCATTGATATGGCCGGAATGGATGGCACCATTATCGCCACGTTCGGTGACCTCATGCGGGTCCCCGGCTCCAGTTCTTCACTTCAAAAGCAACGCGCCGAAGGCAGAGATATCCGTTTGGTTTATTCCTCCATGGACGCCCTCGATATGGCCGCCGGAAATCCTGAAAAACAGGTCATTTTTCTCGGCGTCGGCTTTGAAACAACCGCGCCTACGGTTGCCGCATCCCTCCTGCTCGCAGAGGAGAGGGGCCTTGACAACTATTACGTGTTTTCCGCCCACAAACTGGTCCCCCCCGCCCTTTCAGGACTCATGGCGAACAGAGAGGTCAGGACGAACGGGTTTATACTTCCCGGCCATGTTTCGGTGATCATAGGTGCGAATGCTTATCTCCCGCTCGTTAAGCAGTACCGGATACCCTGTGCGATCGCAGGATTCGAACCCGTGGATATCCTTCAGGCCATATACAGGCTGCTCAGGCAGATGAAGGACGACACAGCCCGGCTCGAAAATACCTACAAAAGGGCCGTATCGGCCGAAGGGAACCTCAAGGCCCTGAACCTGATGCACGACGTCTTTGACACGATCGATGGCTCCTGGCGCGGCATGGGTATCATCCCAGCCAGCGGTCTCAAGATCAGGGAGAGATTTGCTGCCCATGATGCACAGGAGGTGTTTCAGATCAAGATCCCGGCGGCACGGAAAATAAAGGGCTGTTCTTGCGGGGAGATCCTTACGGGCATCATGACACCCCCTGAATGCCCCCTTTACAGGAAGGTCTGTACACCGGAAAATCCCGTAGGGCCCTGCATGGTCTCCAGCGAAGGATCGTGCGCGGCGTTTTACCGGTATCACCGAAGCGAGAAGGATGGGGCCGAAGGAGGCGGGATATGAAAACGGACACTATTTTGCTGGATCACGGCAGTGGAGGGAGGCTTTCCCATCAATTGTTCACCTCCCTCATACTTCCAGCACTTAAAAATCCCGCCCTTTCAGAAATGCATGATGGGGCCAGGGTGGCTATGAAAGGTCAGCGGGTGGCCTTTTCCACGGATACCTACGTGGTTGATCCCATCTTTTTCCCGGGCGGGGATATCGGAGATCTGGCCATAAACGGAACCGTCAATGATATCGCCATGTGCGGGGCAACCCCCCTGTTTCTGAGCGTCGGGCTCGTCCTGGAAGAGGGGTTCCCCCTGGCGCATCTGGGCAGGGTTCTGAACAGCATGCACGCAGCGGCGGAACGCGCGGGCGTGGAGGTCGTCACCGGGGACACAAAAGTCGTCCCGAGAGGCGTGGCCGACAAGATCTTTGTGAACACATCCGGAATAGGGTTGATACCCGACGGCATAGAGATCTCCGGCGACAGGGCGAAACCGGGAGACAAGATCATCCTGAGCGGTACCATTGCCGATCACGGCACGACGATCCTGACCCAAAGGGAGGGGATGCACTTCGAATCGGCTGTCACCAGCGACACGGCCCCCCTGAACCATATGGTCCGTAACATGCTCTCCGTATGCCCGCATGTCCATGTGCTGCGCGACCCCACCCGCGGTGGCGTGGGGACCTCCCTCAATGAGATTGCGGAAAAATCGAATGTGGGAGTCAAAATATTTGAAGACCGAATCCCGGTGAGGGATGACGTTTCAGGGATCTGTGAACTGCTGGGGCTGGACCCCTTGTATGTGGCCAATGAGGGCAAGCTCCTGGCCTTTGTCAGGCCGGAGGATACCAATGACGTCCTTGCGGCCATGAAGGAAGATCCCTGCGGTGCGGACGCCTGCGTGATCGGGGAGGTGTTAGACGATCACCCGGGCAGGGTCTATTTAGAGACCCCCATCGGGGGCAAAAGGATCGTTGATATGCTTACGGGCGAACAGCTCCCGAGGATCTGCTGACCTGGCGGAGACGGTCTTTCTTGAGGGATGGCATCATCGTTGGCCTGTAGGAATCCCCGGCATATCCAGGCCGGTGCTTCCGCTGCCATCCTTGCCTATAATTTTTCTTTACAAACTTGTTGACAAGAAAAAAAGATAGGTTCTAAATGAACCTGGGTTGGTTCATCTTGTAATATTGGCCTTTCGGCCAGTAAAAGGAGGCGCCTCATGAAAGAAGAGGAGGGTTTTTACAAGAGGTTATCGGCAAGGGGGATTTCACGAAGGGATTTCATGAAGTATTGCGGTATGCTGACGGCCACCATGGGATTATCCGCGTCTTTCATCCCCAAGGTCGCTGAACTTTATGCCGCACCCAAGGAGCGCTTACCGGTCATCTGGCTCCAATTCGGAGAATGCACGGGCTGCTCGGAGGCGCTCCTACGCAGTATGTATCCCTGGATCGACGAACTGCTTCTGGAGGTCATTTCCGCCGAGTACCACGAGACCATCATGGCCGCCGCAGGCCGGCAGGCCGAGGACACCTTGAAGGCCGCAATAAAGAAATACAACAAAAAATTTATCTGTGTGGTCGAAGGGGCGATCGCTACCAAGTACAATGGCGCTTACGGAAAGATCGGGGGAAAGACCTTTCTCGAAATGGGCAACGAGGTCTGCAGCAAGGCCGCAGCCGTCATCTGCATGGGGACCTGCTCTTCCTACGGAGGAATCCAGGCCGCCGCACCCAACCCCGGTGGGTATAAGGGGGTCGGCGAGGCCCTTGGAATCAAGACGGTCAACATTCCAGGATGCCCGCCCAATCCCGTCAATTTCGTCGGAACCGTGGTCAACTATCTGCTCCTGGGAAAACTTCCCATCCTGGATGATATCGGGAGGCCGCTTTTCGCCTATGGGAAAACAATTCATGACCAGTGCCCCAGGAGATCCCACTACGAAAACGACGAATTCGTCACCGAGTTCGGATCCAAGGAGGCGGAGATGGGTTATTGTCTCTACCAGATGGGATGCAAGGGACCGGATACCTACAACAACTGCCCCACGGCCAAATTCAACGACGGGACCAGTTTTCCCATCGAGGCGGGGCATCCCTGCATCGGGTGCAGCGAACCGGGCTTCTGGGATAAGATGAGCCCGTTCTTTCAGGCTGCGGGGTAGACGGACCGAAAGCTGATATGGATGCATTTGAAACGGTTTGAGCCAATAAAGGAGAGATAAAATGGGTCAAAAAATCGTCATAGATCCCGTCACGAGAATTGAAGGGCATCTTCGCATAGAGGTGGAAATAGCCGGGGGCAAGGTGATCAACGCCTGGAGTTCCGGAACCATGTTCAGAGGTCTTGAAATCATCCTGAGGGGCAGGGATCCGCGCGACGCCCCGCTTTTCGCCCAGCGCACATGAGGCGTCTGAACGATGACGCATTATCTGTCCTCGGTGAGGGCAGTCGAAAACGCGGTTGGTGTCCAAGTCCCTGACAATGCCAGGATCGTTCGAAACCTGTTGCATGGTGCCCAATTCCAGCATGACCATATCATCCATTTTTACCACCTTCACGCTCTGGACTGGGTGGATATCGTCAGCGCCCTGAAGGCCGATCCCAAGAAAACAGCGGCCCTTGCGGACAACGTGAGCAATGATTCGAAAGGCGGGGCCGTCTATTTCAAGGAAGTTCAGCAGCGGATCAAGACCTTTGTGGAAAGCGGCCAACTGGGCCCATTCACAAACGCTTACTGGGGACACAGTGCCTATAAGCTGCCACCGGAGGCCAATCTGATGGCCGCGGCCCATTACATTGAGGCCCTTCGTCTTCAGGCGAAAGCGGCCAGGATGCATGCCGTCTTCGGAGCCAAGAACCCCCATCTGCAAAGTTTCGTGGTCGGCGGGATAACGAGCGTAAAGGACCTGACCCCCGACCGAATTGCGGAATTTCTCTACCTCTGGAAAGAGACGCAGGATTTCGTGAAAAAGGTTTACCTTCCCGATATACTGGCAGTGGGCTCATTTTATAAGGAGTGGGGCAGCCTCGGCGGAACCACCAACTTCCTGGCCTGGGGCGACCTTCCACAATCAGCCAAGGAACCCGAAAGTCTCTTCATGCCCAGGGGCGTGGTCTTCAACCGCGATCTCAAGGGCGTCCGGATGGCGGACCAGGACAAGGTGACCGAGCATGTGGCCCATTCGTGGTACAAGGGTTCCACCGAGCACCACCCTTACAAGGGAGAGACGGATCCTCAGCATGGTGCTTATGATACCGATGACAAGTACAGCTGGATCAAGGCCCCGCGATATGAAAAAGAACCCTGCGAGGTGGGCCCCCTTGCCAGGGTACTCGTGGCCTATGCCCGGGGCAAGACTGAGGTCAAGGACATCGTTGATACCGCCCTGAACAAACTGAGCATTCCGGTAACAACCCTCTTCTCCACCCTCGGAAGGACCGCCGCCAGGTGTCTCGAAACAGTGGTCATCGGGGATGCCATGGAAGGATGGGTCATGGAACTCGTGGGCAACCTCAAAAAGGGCAACACCAAGACCTATCAAAAATGGACCATGCCCGACAGGGGAATGGGGTGCGGCCTGAACGACGTGGCCAGGGGATCACTTGGTCACTGGATAGAAATCGAGAACAAGAAGATCAAGAATTACCAGCAGATCGTGCCGTCCACCTGGAACCTCGGCCCCCGTTGCAAGAATGGAAAGCTGGGTCCCGTAGAAGAGTCCTTGATCGGAACACCGGTAGCGGACCCCAAGCGACCCCTGGAGGTCCTGCGAACGGTCCATTCCTTCGATCCATGTATCGCCTGTGCCGTCCATGTGATCGATCCGGATTCAAACGAGGTTTACAAGGTGAAAGTCCTCTGACCCAACCCCGGGACCCTTTTGGCTTCCGTTTCCCCAGGTGCCAAGGGGGTCCCATTCTCTTCAACTTGTTGAGAGTGGCTGCATATGCCTCACATCCCCAGGGTACTGCAGGCCAGTTGCTGGCTCCGGTATATCGTCTCACATCCCCGCCGGATCATCCTGTTCTACCTGTTTATTACCCTGATTTTTGCCCTCCAGCTCCCAAAGCTCCAGTTCCGGACAGGGATCTATGACCTTGTCATCGAAGATCTTCCCCCGGCCCGGTTCTACAAGGAATTCAAAAAGACATTCGGCCCCGAGGAGCTCATCCTGGTGGTTGTCAAGGCAAAGGATGTCTTTCAACCGGCAATATTCAAGCAACTCGTTGATTTATCAGCTAAACTATCACAAATCAAAGGGATAAAACGAGTCATCAGCCTCCCCGGCATCAAGAAGGCGATGGATGTGACCGGCTTTGTTCCCCTGGAGCGTTTTGAGAAATTAATAACCCCGGTGACGCTCTTTCAAAAAAATCTTCTTTCCAGAGATCACAAGACCACGGTTATTTCCCTGGTCCTCAAAGACATCAAGGAAAAAAGAGATATCATCACCTCCCTTGAGCGCGTCATCCAGGAGCGGCCCAGGGGGCTTTCTCTTTACCAGATCGGGATGCCCGTTGTGGCAGATGCTTTAGCCCGATACACCAAGAAGGATTTCTTCCTACTTCCTCCTATCACGCTCATCATTATTGGGCTTGCCCTGTTCCTGTTCCTTCGAAGCTTCTGGAGGATATTCATTCCCCTTGGTTCGGTTCTCATGGGTCTCACCTGGACGTTCGGCTTGATGTCCTTTACCTCCACGCCTCTTTCCATGCTGACCATGATCGTCCCGGTATTTCTCCTGGCGGTGGGGACCGCCTATTGCATGTATACCATCCCCGCATATCGGCGAGCCGCTAAGACTTTTTCCTCACCCTCCGAGGCAGCTTATCACTGTTTCTCTGAACTCAAATTCCCCACGTCACTTGCTGTCCTTACGACCGTTATCGGCCTGGGATCTCTCCTCGTAAACCACATTGAGGCAATTCGTCAATTTGCCCTGTTCTCCTGCTTCGGGATAGTGAGCATGCTTCTCATCATCCTTACGTTTCTCCCCGCTGTGCTCGCAGCGCTTCCCCTGCCCCGGGAGACGAATCCCCGCCGAACCGGAATCACCGGAACCACCCGGCTTTTCTTACCCAGGCTTCTTGAGAGGATTGTCCATATTAATATCCATTCCCAGAAGATTACCCTTCCCCTGCTTGCATGCATCACCTTTCTTGGGGTGGCGGGTATTTTTCAAATCCGTGTTGAGACAAATCCCGTTAACTATTTCAGGGAAAGTTCACCGGTACACAAGCATTTTTTCGACATCTCCCGGGATCTGGCCGGCAGTTTTCCCCTGAATGTGGAAATCGACAGCCACCAGGAAGACTTCTTTGAGCGGGCAGACAATCTCAAGCTGATCGAAAAAATCCAGACATTCTTCTCAACCCTTCCGGGGATCGACAAGGCCATATCATTTGTTGATTACCTAAAACTCGTCAATTACGCTTCCAGCCATTACAAGGAGGCCTCGTACTCCCTTCCCGGTGAGGATTTCGAAGTACGCATGCTCATGAACGATTTCAAGAGCATGCTCGGGGAGGACCTGTTTCAGCGGTTCATGGGAAATGATCTCTCCAAGCTCAATATACTCCTACGAACCCATATTTCCAGTTCAACGGATTTTCTGGAGACACAGAAAAGGATTGAAGCCTATCTCCACGATCATCTCCCGAAGCAGTTTTCTTCACGGGCCACCGGAATCGGCATCGTCATCTCAAACACCAGCCGTTTTCTCACAAACGGTCAAATCAAGAGCCTCTTTCTCACGCTCATCCTTATCTTTATTATCATGATGATCCTCTTCCTCTCTTACAAGGTGGGATTTGTTGCCATGCTCCCCAACCTGTTTCCCATCATCATCAATTTCGGCATGATGGGTTGGCTCAAGATTCCCCTCTCCATGGTGACCAGTCTTGTGGCCAGTATTGCCATTGGATTGGCCGTGGATGATACGATCCACTACCTGGTGAATTACAATAAGTATTTCAAGATTGACCTGAAAAAACGCGAGGCACTCCGCAGGACCATCCAGCACATCGGAAGTCCCATTATTTTCACCTCCCTCACCATCAGTCTCGGTTTTTCCGTCCTTCTTTTTTCCAGCTTCAAGCCAACCGCCATTTTCGGTTTGATGATGATCGTCACCATGCTCTCCGCTCTTGTGGGAGACCTCATTCTTCTGCCTTCCCTGATGCTCCATGTGGAACTGGTCACTATATGGGATCTCCTTCGAATCAAGCTTGGAAAAGACCCCCAGAAAACCATTCAGCTTTTCAATGGCCTTTCAAGATCACAGGTACACTACATCCTGATGGCCGGCGGGCTGAAGCAGTTCAAGGCAGGCGAGATCCTGTTCAGGAAGGGAGAAATCAGCGATTCCATGTACGCTGTGATTTCAGGGAAATTGGATGTGGTGGATGTTCCCGTCCAAGGAGAAGACAACCGGTATTGCCGGGAAAATACAAGGGTGATCAACATGCTCCAAGCCGGGGACGTGTTTGGAGAGATGGGTATGATCCGCTCTTGCGAGAGATCGGCTACCGTCGTGGCCACAACGCCGGTGGAAGTACTTCTCATCAATGACCGGATGCTCAAAAGACTCCAGTGGCTCTATCCGCCCACCGCTTCAAAGGTCCACAAGAACCTCATGACCATTGTCTGCGACAGGCTGGAAAGGCTTACCGAGTGCTTCCTGGAAGACTGCGTCAGCGATCCACGCAACAGTATCATTTCCAAGGGTTTTTTCAGGATCCTGCTGGAAAGGGAAATGGCCGCGGCGGGAAGACACGGTAACCCCCTTTCTCTCGCTGCCCTTCGAGTCCATGATGGGGAGCAATCCGCCCATCTGGACCTGGAACAACCGGATGCCGTCTTTCAAACCATCTGGCTATTCCTGAAGACCTCTCTCAGAAAAGTCGACCTGCTGTGCCCATACGATAACCGGCTTTTTGCCGTGCTCATGCCTTACGCGGCCAAGGACGAGGCCACGAAGGTGTTGACACGCATCAGTGATCTCTTGTCGAAACGCACCTTTCGCCTGGGAATTCACGAGAAAACCTTCGCGGCCCAATTCGGAGTTGCTGCCTATTACGAGGGAGGCTCTCAGACGCCGGAAGATCTCATGGAAGAGGCCCTCCTTGAGCTGGAAAATGCCCCTTCCATTAATGGAAAAGATAAAGAACGCCTTGAAAAGACATAGAAATTACTGGAAAAACCTGGCGATACGGGACATGCTGGCTTTCATGAAAAGGAATACGCAACCACAGATTATGGTCCTGGGCGTGGGAAATCTCCTCTGCCGTGATGAAGGGGTCGGTATTCGAGTCATTGAAACCCTCCAGGAACAATATTCTTTCCCCGAACACGTGACAATAAAAGATGGGGGCACCCTGGGCATCCATCTCCTGGGAACCATATCAAATGTAGACTATCTGATCGTCCTGGACGTCATAAGAAACGGTGGCCGCCCCGGGACCCTCTATCGGATTGCTGGAGAAGAGATACCGAAACGCATCTATGCAAAAAATTCTCTGCATGATGTGGACCTTCTGGAGGCCTTAACCCTTTGTCAGGCCCTTGATAGGGTGCCGGAGACGGTGATCCTGGGCGTAGAGCCCCTTGACATGGAATCACTGGGCATTGAACTGACCTCCCTTATCCGGACAAAGGTGGATCCACTTATTGAGAGGGTTCTTCAAGAGCTGGAAAAGCTGGGTGTCAAGCCGAAACCACGCAAAGAAGAGCTACAGTCCTCAAAAGGCATTTTTTGACATTGAAACACCTGAAAGGGACGCATATCTTCTTGACATATCAGGATACCATTTTGTATATAGGGAAGCATCTGTCTGTACAGTGTATGGTTTCATACGATAGAGGATATCCAGCAACAAGGTAAACTGGCGAAAGGAGGTGGAAATGCGAATGAAGAGGAAATTTCTGACGGTACTCGTGGTCGGTCTGACCGGTTTGCTGTTTCTGGCAGCGGGGGTTCTGGTGGCGGCTGATGTTCCCGACGAGATTACTATCCAGAACACGGGATACAAGAAAGACAAGAAAGGGCCTGTACATTTCAGCCACAAGAAGCACCACGCCGATTACAAGGTGGCCTGCGCGGAATGTCACCACGACTATGAACACGGCAAGAACGTGTGGAAGGAAGGCGACCCGGTCAAGCCCTGTAAGCAGTGTCACGATCCTAATAAAAAGCAGGGTAAGATCTTGAAACTCAATCTCGCCTATCACAAAGACTGCAAAGACTGCCACAGGGATCTGGCAAAGGCCGGGAAAAAGACAGGGCCTTACAAAAAATGTAACGACTGTCACCAAAAGAAGGGCTAGATCATAAGCCTTCAGGGACCGAAAAAAGCCGCCCTTAACGGGGCGGCTTTCTTTTGAGCGGCGGGCCTCTCTTGCTTCTCCAAATGGCAAAAGAACCGCCGGAAGTGAAAAGAATCGATCAGACTTCGGTCACCGTAATGGCTTCCTGGTCGCAAACCTCGACACAGCTTTCACAACCAAGGCACTCCTCGGCGTTCACCGGTTCGGATTTTCCGTCCACCATTTCGTATACGTCCACGGGGCAGACCTCGATACACTCTTCACAGCCTTCACATTTGTCTTTGTCTACGACGACTTCATAACCCATCTCTAAACTCCTCCTCGATAATAAATTGGTTTCCTGAACCGGTGTTCTACCACCAGCATGTCATCCTAATTGAAGGCAATTCTTCCTACTCTTTCACAAATCACGACACGGCTTTTAACAGAGCAAAGCCGGGGTTGTCAAGCCCTTTTCTCGGAAAATATCAGGCCCCCACTTCCTCCTTGATGGAGACGGCCATCTTGAAAATCACCGTCAATACAAAAAACCCGGTGGCATAGACGCCCAGCGTGATCAGTATCTCCGGCGTTGTGGGCCAGTATTCGAAAACCTTGTCAAAGGGATCGGGGATAAAACCACCGATAATCAGCCCGAGGCCCTTGTCTATCCAGGTTGCGACAATCACGGCGATGCACGCCACCATAAGGGTATCTTCCTTTCGCCGGGTGGCGGGGACGACCAGCAGGACGATGGCCAAGACGCTCACCAGTGCGAATGTCCACATCCAGGGCACCAGCTTCCCGTAGCCATCCAGTCCGGAAAAGAGATAGACGATGGAGTGCATGTGGCCGGGGATCTGGCTGTAAAATGCCGTGAAGACCTCGAGCAGAAAGAAGAATATGTTGAGCACAAAGGCGTAGGCAATGATGCCGCCCAGGGTCCTCATCTGTTTCATACCCGGATCAAATTTGGTCACCTTTCTCACGATGAGACAAATGAGAAGGAGAAGTGCCGGGCCCGAACAGAAAGCGGATGCCAGAAATCGGGGAGCCATGATGGCCGTCAACCAGAAATGTCTGCCTGGAATACCGGCGTACAGAAAGGCCGTAACCGTGTGGATGCTGAAGGCCCAGGGTATGGAGATATAGATGAGTACCTTGACCCATTTCTGATAGTGGATACCCTTCCTCTCAGCGGCCACCACATTCCACCCGATGAGGATATTCAAAAAGAGGTAGACGTTGAGGACGATCATATCCCAGAAAAGGATGGACTTCGGGTGTGGGTACAGGATGATATTCAACATCCTGGTTACTTGTCCGAGGTCCACCATGACGAAAAGAAAACACATAAGAACGGCTGCTATGGCCAGTCCTTCGCCCAGGACGGTAATACGCGCGAAGGCCTTGTAGTCATGCAGATAACAGGGCAGAACAACCATAACACCACCGGCTGCAATACCCACGAGATAGGTCAACTGGGAGATGTAGAGCCCCCAGGACACATCCCTGCTCATGCCGGTGATCCGCAATCCCACTTTGAACTGGTATAGATAAACCAGAAAGCCTATACCCATCATCACAAGCAGGAATATGACCCATCCCCAGTACCTTTGACTTCCTTTCAACGCCCTGTCAAGCATATGTACACCTCACACTATGTAATAAACGTTAGGACTTGTGCCCAATTCCGGCTTCCGCCGTATCGTAAAATGCTTTCGCAATGCCTCTCGCACATTGGAATCGGGTTCGGCAAGATCTCCGAAAATGAGGAGATCCTTTCCAATCTTGTCTGCAGCTTCGACGCAGGCGGGAAGCAACCCCTTGGCCAGCCTCTCATCGCAGAAGGTGCACTTCTCCACCACGCCCTTGGATCTTGTGGGGAACTCGGGATTGGTGGGAAATTCAGGGTTCAAGACCTTCGGTGCCTTCCTGGGATCTCCCCAGTTGAAACTCCTGGAACCGTATGGACATCCCGCCATACAAAAGCGGCACCCGATGCACCGGTGCCAGTCCATCATCACGATCCCGTCTTCCCTCTGCCAGGTGGCCCCTGTGGGACAGACGCGGCAACAGGGGGGATTGGTGCAGTGGTTGCACAGCAGGACGACTTTTTCGTGTTCCACTTTCTCCGGGAGATGTTCATTTTCCTGATCAGGAAAGGCGTGCTTGAATTCTTCGGCCCAGATCCACTTGATCTCGACTTTGGGATCTCCAAAATCCGGGACATTGTGCACATGGTGACAGGCCGCCTGAAGCCTTTTTATGACCTCTTCATTCATGCGGCGCATGTCAACCGCCATCGCCCACCTCTTTCCCTCCATGAGGGGCAATGCCGCTTCTACATCGCCCGGTGCAAGCAGTTCAAAGGCCGTCTTGCCTCCCAGCCCGGCCAGGGCGGATAGACCGGCTATCTTCAAAAACTGTCTTCTGTCAACACCCATCACTTACTCTCCTTCGGTTCGAGATGGCAATCCCAGCAGTATGGATTCATATCCACGTAATTATGGCATTGGTCACAAAACTTGGACTTGTTGGAATGGCATTCCAGGCAGGTTACCTGCAGGCTCTTGTAGTACACCTTTCCGTCAGCGGTCTTCATGTACCGATCACCATCACGAACCACCGTCTGGCGCCAGTCGTCAAGGAGATGCATATGGCTGCTTCTCATATAGGCGGTGTCAGCCACGCATTTCTTGGCCTCTTTTGCTTTGGCCGTCAGTTCAGGCTGAGGTGCTTTTGCCGCCTTCCCGGCGTTGAAGAAAAAAGGAGAAAGCAGGAGACACAGGCCAATCACAAGCCCTACGATGATTTTTCCTCCATCATACATTCTCATCATCCTCCATTCCTGCGAGAGGTTCACCACGCAGATCCGTTGTTCTTTCGTTCTCTCCCTCAAAGACCAGGGCATTTGCGACCATTTCATGTACACCCGTAATGTCAACTTCAGGTACCCAGTATTCCATCAACGTGGGCAACACCGCCCGATCAATGGCGCAAACGCAAGCCATCATGTTGACGCCGTTCTTCTCGTGGACATGCCTCACCGCGTTTGCCCTGGGGAGACCGCCCCGCATCCGCA
>CAYOIU010000021.1:0-23728 GCA_964404085.1 uncultured Desulfobacteraceae bacterium
GTATTTGTCATCGCCCTCATCTCCTTCGCCTGGGAAACGGCCCTCGTACTGGCCTTGCGGCTCTTCAACCTCTTCACGCTCTCGTTCGTCTTCTTCCAGGCGCTTGACCCCGAAGAACTGGGGGACGGACTTAGAAAAATGGGGCTACCCTATGAATTCTCTTTTATTCTGACCACCGCCATGCGCTATGTCCCCCTGATCAGCAGGAGAATACGCCTTATTGCAGACGCCCAACGCTCCAGGGGCATTGACCTGCGGCCGAGAATCCGGAACGTGCCCCGTTTCATGGCGCTTCTCATGCCCCTGTTGGTGCAGGCATTCATCCTCGCAGAACAACTGGCCATGGCCATGGAATCAAGGGGATTTGCAAGGGCGGGCCGCTCCTTTCGGAGGGAATACCGCATCCCTTTGAGTGAATATGGCCTGATGTTTCTTGCCCTGTGCCTCCTGGCAGTTTTTGTGTTATGGGAAAGGGCATGAATTCCATGATTTCCATCGAGAGTTTCATATCGCCCGGAGATTTTCTCCATCGCTTCACCCTGATTATCGGCGAGGTAAACACGGGCAAGACCACGCTGACCCAAAAGATCCTCGACGCCCTGTCTTCAAAGGGTGGGGCCAGGATCGCGGTCGTGGACCTCGCCCCCCATATTATATCTTCCGATTTGAAGGGCAGGACTGCCGGCATCGGCGGCACCCTCAGGGCAACCGAAGACAACCGCTTGAATTATTACCATTGTCCCGTCCATGCTCCCAGGCTCCAGGGAAAAGATGAGTTTGAAGCGCTCAGGCTGGCGGATGAAAATGCCCGGCTGATCGAATTTCTTTTTGAGAAGGCACTCGAAGGAAAGGTGGATGCACTGTTTGTAAACGACTGCTCCCTCTACCTACAGGCGGGGGAATCCGAGAAACTGATCAGGTGGATCGGTTCGGCGGGAACGGCCATCGTCAACGGATATTACGGGGAAGCCTTAGGCACCGGTATTCTTTCAACCAGGGAAAGAGCAGGGATGGATGATCTGATCGAACATTGTGATCATTTGATCCGGCTGACAGAGAAATATGATAAATGAAAGGGAGAAAAAAATGAAACGCATACTGACCATAGCCGGTTCCGACTCTGGAGGAGGTGCGGGGATCCAGGCCGATTTGAAGACCATCACCGTGCTGGGAGGATACGGCATGAGCGCCATAACCGCCCTTACCGCGCAAAACACGGTCGGTGTCCAGGGGGTGCATCCAGTCCCTGTGGACTTCATCAAAATGCAGATGGAATCTGTTCTTTCCGATTATGGTGCCGACGGGGCCAAGACCGGGATGCTTGCCACCCCTGAGATCGTAACGGCTGTAGCAGAGCAGTTAAAAAGGTTCCGCATCCAGCTCCTGCTGGTCGATCCGGTCATGGTAGCCAAGAGCGGAGACGTACTCTTGTCAGAAGAAGCCAGGGCCACTGTCAAGGAGGTCCTCCTCCCGTTGGCCCACGTGGTGACCCCCAACCTCCCCGAGGCATCCGAGCTTTGCGGATTCCCGGTGGTAGATCTTGAAAGCATGAAAAAAGCCGCGAAAACGATTCATCAACTCGGCCCCCGGCACGTCCTGGTAAAGGGCGGCCACCTCAAAGGCGAGGCCGTGGACGTACTCTTTGACGGAAAGGACTTTCATCTCTTTCATGCCCTCCGCCTCAACAACCGGAATACTCACGGAACCGGATGCACGTTTTCAGCCGCCCTGGCCACCTTTCTGGCTCAGGGATTCACCGTAGCGGAAGCCACAGACAGGGCAAAAGCGTTCATCACCCGTGCCATCGCCCTGGGGCTTAATTTTGGCGCCGGCCACGGCCCTACGAACCATTATGCGCATGTTCTTCGTTTCAAGGAACGGGAACATGTGCTCCGCGAGTTGAAGGAGGCAGTTGAAAAGATTGTTCATATGCCTGTTGGCGCCCTGATTCCTGAAATCAGGTCCAACTTGGGCTTTGCCCTTCCGGGGGCTCTCGGACCTGACGAGATAGCAGCCATACCGGGCCGCATATCCCAGGTGGAAGAGTGGCCGGTGACATGTCGCGATCCGGCGTTCGGCGCTTCCCGCCACATAGCCAGGGTGATCCTTGCCGCCTCAAAATATGATCCGGCAATGCGTTCCGCCATGGACATTCGCTATTCTGAAGAACTGGTGGAGGTCTGCAGGAATCTGGGATTCCAGATTGCCTCTTTTGACCGGAAGGATGAACCTCAAGCGGTGAAGGCGAGGGAAGGATCTACGCTGGAATGGGGTACACAGCGTGCCATCAGGAATTTCGGCCAGGTACCCGATGTGATCTATGACCGGGGAGAGGTGGGAAAGGAGCCTGTCATGCGCATCTTGGGAAAGACTCCTGGAGAAGTGGTGGAAAAGGTTCTCAGGATCGGGGGACGTCGGGAAAGGAGCGTTGAGGATTGAACCCGTCCGTTTACTGGGATGCATGTGTCCCTATTTTTTCTGGTTGCTGAAGTAGAGATTGATGACAGCAAGGATCGATGTCCCAACGATCAACAGGAAGGATATGGCATTGATAACCGGCGTGCTGCCGTCCCTGACCTGGAGGTAGAGGTTGATGGGAAGCGTTGCTTCCGAGCCCACGAGAAAGAGGGTCGTGTTGAAATTTTCAAATGACATGAGAAAAGAGACTGCAAGCGAACCGATGATTGCCGGTTTGAGATATTTTAGCGTAATGTTCCAAATCACCTGAAATCGGTTTGCCCCGAGGTTCATGGCGGCCTCTTCAAGGGAATGGTCAAATTTCTTGAGTCTGGCTGAAACAACCAGGACGACAATCGTCGAAATAAACGAGAATTGTCCCAGGACCACCAGCCAGAATCCCGGCCTCAGGAGACCGATGTCCAGACCGAGACGTTCCTCGAAAAACAGACCCATGTTGTTTGAAAAGAGCAGGACGGAGATTCCGAGGATGACGCCGGGAATCACCAGGGGCGTCAACATGAGAAAGAACAGCGCCTGTTTGAATCGAAATTGCTCCTGCTCAAAAAGAAAGGCCCCCATGGTCCCAACGACCGTTGAAAAAATCGCCACGAAGAAACCTACCTTGAAGCTGACCATTATGCTGTCCAGATTGATCTGATCGTGAAAGATGCCCGTTCGCTCTATGCTGTTGCCCGTAAACCAATCAAGGGAGAACCCCTTCCATGGAAGGGACGGGAAATCGGAGTTGTTGAAGGCCAGGATGCAGGTAATCAGGAGGGGTGCAAACAGAAAGATGAAGTAGAGGGCCATATAGAGACTGAATGTCATGGTATAGGTCCGGGTTTTAGGCAGAGACCGTATCATTGTACCACCTTGCTGAGATGCTGTTTGGAAATTCTTAGACCTGCCCAGATAATGAGGGATGAAAGGATCAGGAGCATGAACCCGAATGCACTCCCGAGATTCCAGTTGAAGCTGGCGATAAACTGGTTGTAAATCTGCTCCGTGAACCAGAGCGAATTTTTTCCGCCTATGAGGTTGGGCGTCAGGTAGTTGCCCAGCGTCAGCATGAAAACCACAATGGACCCGGACACGATTCCCGGGGTGGCGTGGGGAATAACGACCCGAAAAAATATGGTCACCGCATTGGCCCCGAGATCATGAGCCGCCTCAATGAGGCTGTCATCCAGACCCTCCAGTACCGAGATGAGAGGAACCACCATGAAAAGCATGGAAGTATAGACCAGTCCCATGATCATGCTGGCATCATTGTATAGCATTTCAAAGGGCTTCTGGAGTATACCCAATTCTACCAGAAAGTGGTTGATGACACCGCTTTCTCGGAGCAGGATCATCCATCCGTAGACCCTGACCAATTCGCTGACCCAGAACGGCATGAGGATGATGATCGAAAGAAAGCCCTTGAACCTCACGGAGGCAATCTTGGTGATATAGAAAGCCACCGGCATGGTGACTACAAAAGTCAGGAAGGTTACGATGATGGAGTATATGGCCGTTCTGGCAAAGGTCCGCCAGTAGATGGGCTGGAAGAAAAACGTTTTGTAGTTGGAGATGGACCAGACCAGATTGCCGGCATCATTTTCGGCCCGGAAAGACATGACCAGCATATCTATCTGCGGAAGGACGATGAGCAGGAAGAGCCACAGGATGATGGGAAAGAGAAAAATCATCAGGCCCCAGGATATCTTGTTTGTCTTCACGAGCTCTTCCCTGCCGTGGGGAAATAGGTTCCCGAGGCATAATTCCACCCAATTTCAAGAACATCACCGGGTTTTACGTCATCATACTGATGGGTCTGGGGAAGGGCTATTTTGAATTCCCTGTTCGAGCCGGCAACGTTCGCAAGCATCCTGCTGTTCGCCCCGTCAAACAGGATGGCCTTGACCTGGACCTCAAACCTGTTCATTTCCGTCACTGCCTTATCCGGCTGAATGACCAACGCTTCGGGTCTGACAAAAAGATCCATCCGGCTTCCAATGGAAATATCGTTTGAAATGAGGACCCTGAATTCCAGGTTTTCATCGGTTTCAAGGAGTGCATGGGGGGCCTGGATGTCCTTGACCCTGGACTGCCACTGGTTATTGTCCCCCACGAACCTGGCCACAAAAGGCGTAAGGGGGCTGGAATAGAGCCTTGTGGGTGTATCGATCTGCTCGAAGTGACCCTTGTTCATGACAGCCACATGGTCCGACATGACGAGGGCCTCGGACTGATCATGGGTGATGTAGACGAAGGTTGTTCCCACGTTGTTCTGAAGGGTCTTCAGCTCGACCTTCATCTGCTCCCTCAGTTTCAGGTCAAGGGCTCCCAGGGGTTCATCCAGGAGGAGAACGGTGGGGTCGAGCACCAGGCTCCTGGCAATGGCGATTCTCTGCTTTTGACCGCCTGACAACTGATCGATTTCCTTGTCTTCAAAACCCGGCAGGCTGACCCTTTCAAGGATTTCCCCGACTTTTCGTTGAATAACCGCCCTTTTCTCTTTTCTTCTTTTCAGCCCAAAGGCGATATTTTCAGCCACGTTCATCATGGGAAACAAGGCCAGGTTCTGAAAGATCAGGTTCACCGGTCGTTTGTTGGGCAGCATGCCGGCTATATCTCTCCCGCCGATCTCGATCCTTCCTTCTGTGGGTTCGGTAAAACCGGCAATCATGCGCAGCATGGTTGTCTTCCCACAGCCCGAGGGACCCAGTATGGAAAAGAAACGCCCCTTCTCCACTTCAAAGGATACCCTGTCGACGGCTGTAAACTGCCCGAATTTCTTGACCAGATCGTAGACCGCAAGATCTATGTGCATAGGAACAGCCCCACCCCGGATGAGGATTTGCCGGGGTGGATCTTCTGTTCCACCCCGGCCTTCAAAACTACTTGGCAGCCTTTACCCTGTCGAGGATCCTTCCTTCTATCTGCTCCAGCTTTGCCGGTACGGGAGGATACCATTTGATATTGTCGATGTCCGACTTGGAAAAAGATCTTTCAAAATTCCCCCTGACTTCTGCGTTTGTGAGTTTGGTGGCTCCCGCAGAGGCAGTGCCATACTTTTCTATGTTGGTAAATACGGCCGCGTTTTCAGCCTTGAGCATAAAATTGATCCACTTGTAGGCGCCCGAAACATTCTTCGCCTTTGCAGGAATGGCAAACGTGTCAATCCATCCCAAAGCTCCGCTTTTTGGAGCGACGAAGTCGATGTCGGGATTTTCCGCGTGAAGTTTCCATCCGCCGTTGTCCCATGCCATGGCTACGTAGACCTCGCCGGATCTCATCGACTGGAGGAGGGCATCGCCGTTGGTCCAGTAGTTTTTCACCACGTCTTTGTGTTTGATAAGTTGGGATTCAACCCGGGACATGAGCGCTTTGTATGCATTAACGTCGCCGTACTTCTTGAATGGATTATCCCCGAGTGCAAAACCCAGAGCGATCAGGGTAGGCCTTTTCAAACGGTAGCTTACCCTTCCCTTGTATTTCGGGTCCAGAATAGCAAGGTAATCGTTGGCGTTTTTCGCATATTTCTTGTTGACGACAAGTCCTGATGTCCCCCAACAGAAAGGCACGGCATGGGATTTACCATTGACCTTGGTATTTTCGAGGACCGCCTTGAGCATCGAACCGATGATCTGATTTTTCTTGATCTTTGAGAGATCGATCGGCTGATAGATCTTGTACTTGGCTTGAACTGATGAGATTCTGTCCTGGCTTGGCTGGGCCAGGTCAAACCCGGCACCTCGAGTGGCCCGCAGCTTGGCAATCATCTCCTCATTATTGGTGTAGGTGACCTTGACATCGATCCCGGTTTCTTTCTTGAACTTTTCAATCAGGATCTTCGGAGCATAGCCCTTCCACGTCAGGAGTTCCAGGGTTTCAGCGGATGCACTTCCGATGCAGATGAAAGCGGCAAAAACCAGGGCTGTGATGATGAATACGGTCTTCTTGAACATGATTCCCTCCTCGTTGAAAGTTAAAAGATACATTCATGCCAAACATTCCTCAATCTGAAGCCGTCGATCATACCTCCTTAATGTAATCTATCCAGTTTCTGAGTTCCTGTTCCCTGATTTGCGATGATAGGATGTCCTCTCCAACCCCGAGTTGCCGCCTGAGTTCCTGAGAATCCGGATCCCCGTGAAGCTGGATCATGGAAGACGCGTAGGCCTTTACCTCGGCAATAGAGTCGAAAAAACCTTCGTTGACCAGGGCTTCAGCCCTGGCAGATATCAATCTTCCCATTTCAAACAGATTGTATTCAGGGTGATACTGTGTTCCAAAAAAGGTCGCATTCCCATATCTCACCTCTATGGCCTGCACGTGCGTATGGTCGTTTCCCGCAAGGATTTCTACCTGGGGCGGCAGCTCGATGACTTCATCGAGATGCATGATGAAGCCGTCGAATTTATCGGGCTTGCCCCTGAGCAGGACGGACCTTTTCCCGGCATCCGTCACCTTGATATCCCTTGCAATTCCCCATTCCCTTCCCCTGGGGTTCTTTGCGACTTTTCCGTTCGCTGTCACTGCAGCCATCTGGATTCCCCAGCAGCTCCCAAAGGAAGGGACATCCAGATTGCAAAGTTTTCTGGCAATCTCGATCATCCTGGTCACCCTTGGATCAATGGCGTAAATCGTAAGGTCAGACCCTGTCCAAAGGACACCTGTGCAAGATTCAAGTTCCTGATCCGTCAGCATTTCAGAGTCCATATCTGCCAGGAAATGGACACGGGTTTCGGCATCAGGCGCGTATCTGGACAGGAAATCCAGATACAGATCCTGCGGATGGCCGACATTCGAAAGATCAAAATTCTTCCTGCTTTGTTCAGGATAGCAATTAAAAATAAGGATTTTCAACATTCGTCCGTGTTTTATTTGATTGCTTGAGAGGTTTCATTTGATTCCCGTTTCCCAATGGAGACAAGACGCTGGGGAAAATCCGTTATCAGGCCATCAATACCCGCGTCAATCCATCTTTTCATATCTTCCACTTCGTTTATTGTAAAGAGATTTATCTTTTTCCCCTTTTTCTTTGCCGTTGATATCTGCTCATTGTCAATCAAGGTCGACCTGGCGTTGTAAATGGGAAATTCGAATTTGTCCCAGTTGAGCGGCGCCGTTTCCGAATACCCGATGAGTGCCTGCACCTCGATCTCGGGCATCATTGTTTCGACCTGTTTGAGCCAGTAATGGTTGAAGGATGAGATGACGATGGATAACGGATCGATTTTTGCATCTTTTATCAGCTTGATCACTTCCGCCGGAAGGGGAAACTCCCGGAAAGGTTCGGGTAGGTATTTGAGTTCAATATTGACCTTGAAATCGTTTTCCCTGGTAAAAAGGAGTGCCTCTTCCAGGGAAGGGATCTTTTCCCCACGGTAGGATTGGAGGTCTCCAGTGGAAACAGCTCCTTCCTCTATCTGACCAAAGGGATCTGTGTCCACAAAAACCGACCCTCCATCCAGAGTCTGGATCTCTTTCCACATGAAATCCGTAAACACCCATGGATCCCTTCCGGAAAATTTCTCCTTGGCATCGGTCGTTCTTGCAAGAGAATCATCATGAAAAAGGAAGAGCTTGCCGTCTTTGGAGACCGCCACATCGGTCTCCCACAGATCCGCTCCGGACTCAAAGGCCTTCCTAGCAGAGGCAATGGTGTTTTCAGGGGCAATGGACCTTGCCCCCCTGTGCGCAATATTGGTTGTCATTTCTGAGAATCTTTTTCTGAAGTTATTGTCAGATCTGTTCAAAATAGCGGTGGTATTCCCAGTCGGTTACCGCCTGTCTGTAGGCCTCGGTTTCTAGGCGCGCCGTGTGCACGTAGAAATTTACCACCTCCGACCCGAATGCCTGCGAGGCCATCTCGCTTTTTTCCAGCAGATCGGCGGCCTGGTCGAGGGACATGGGCAGGCGAGGCAAGTTCATGTCGTCGTAGGCATTTCCCCTGTAGGTGACGTCACCGTGCAGTTCCTCTTCGATTCCCTGAAGTCCGGCGGCGATGGTTGCCGCAAAGGCCAGGTAGGGGTTGGCGTCAGCGCCGGGCATCCTGTTTTCGATTCTCAGGGAGTCACCGTCTCCCACCACCCGGTAACCGCAGGTGCGGTTGTCGTGGCCGCAGACGATGGCGGTAGGCGCCCAGGAACCGGGCTGGTAACGCTTGTAAGCGTTGACCGTGGGGGCGAAAAAGCAGGTCAGTTCCCTGCCGTACTTGAGAAGCCCGCCCAGGAACTGATGAAACAGCCCGGACTCCCTGTGGCTCTCCGGTTCCCAGAACTGATTGTCCTTCCCCTCGCTGTCCCACAGGCTCGTATGGATATGAAAACCGTTTCCGGCTTCTATGGTATTGAGCTTGGCCATGAACGATATGGCCCTGCCCTGCTGGGCCGCAATATCCTTTGAGCCCGCTTTGAACAGGGTATGTCGATCGGCCATCTCCATTGCCTCTGCATTGAGCAGATTGACTTCGTGCTGTCCCCTGGCTGTTTCCCCCTTGCTGCCCTCTGCAGTAATGCCCGATTCGGTCATCTCTTTTCGAATGCGGCCGATGACATCTTCGTCTTTTGACGGCTGCAGTATATGGTAGTCTATGGCATAATCAGACGCGGGCACCAGGTTGAAATATCCCTTTTCGCGGGCCGAACGGTAGGTTTCATCAAACAGGAAAAATTCCAGTTCAGAGCCAAGGGAAGCCATCAGGCCTCTTCGGGCGAGTCGTTCTATCTGTCTTGCAAGCACCTGTCTCGGTGATTCCTTCACCGGTTTCCCGTCCTCATGGTACATGTCACCCAGGACAACAGCCGTTTTATCCTGCCAGGTCAGCCGGCGGAGCGTTCGTAAGTCGGGTCTCACGTAGAAATCGCCGAAACCCTTTTCCCAACTCGCGATATCATAACCTTCCCGCGCGTTCATGTCGATATCAACCGTCATCAGGTAGTTGCATACATGCATGCCCGAATGAAGACCATGGTTCAGAAAATAGTCCAGCGTCATACGTTTCCCCATCAACCGTCCATAAACGTCCGGGAAACCGAAGATGACCGTTTCGATCTTGTCGGAAGTCAACCAATCCGGGTGCTGTGACCGGTCGACCTGAGTCTTGCTCATGCCCTTCTCCTTAACACGCGGCCTACAGGGTCCATTCCAGGCCCAGTTCGAGCAATTTGCCTTTTGAGGGGTTGCCGGTCGCCTTTTCCCAACCCATCAAGCCGTAGTACTGATCGATCATTTCAGGGAAAGCCGCTTTATCCACGCAACGCCCCTGTGCTGGTCCATCCGGAAGAGGAGCGAAAAGCCTTTCAGGCAGGCGATCGTCTTCACGGCCAAGCCCCCTCCTGGTGTTGAGTTGTCGCATCATGTTGACACGACGTTCGCCGACCTTCATCAATTCCCAGAATGTGCAATCCCACCCGGTGGTGAACCGAAGCAGGTCCTCGAGTTCTCGATAGTTGAACAGGCTTCCACATCCCCAACAGAACATGCACAGACAGAGTGTATCGAGCAGACTGTAGTAGTACTGACTGTACACGGTCATGCGGACCTTGTTCAGGTCAGTGGAAGAGGGTTCACCGCCGCCGAGTATACCAAGGCCCTTGGAAAACTCCGCCTCACTCGTAAGGAGCCAGTCGTGTTCTGAGGACATGTGATCCGCACCAATGGGGCAGACCGCATACATCAGGGCCTGACTCGGTTTGACCTGGGCCATATGAACGGGAAGGGCATGGTTCTTGACATGTATGGCGAAAGGGGCCGTTTCTTCACCGAATTTATCAACGGCACTGCTCAGCCCATCGGCCAAAATATCGCCGATACCTACGCGCCGCGCGATCCTCTCGATCAGCCACAACAGTCCCTCGCCGTCTCCAAAACCGGCGGTTTTTCCGGCGAGATCATCACTCGCATAGAGGCCCTTTTCCATGACTTCATAGAGGTAGGATATGACACCGCCCGTGGAAATGGTATCAAGGCCGTAGTTGTTGCAGAGTTCGTTGGCCTTTGCCACGGTTACGGCATCTGTGATGTCCAGGTTGGATCCCAACAATCCCAGGGTCTCAAACTCCGGCCCTCCGATTTTATCCGTCACCTGAAAAGGCTCGGTCGCTTTGACCTTTTTGCGGCATCCAACAACACAGCCGAAACAGGTGGTGTGTCCTGTGCCGATTTCCGGCCCATAGGTCCTGCCGTCCAGGTTTTTATAGTCTTCGTGGAAGCTTCGCGAAAAATTGTGTGTCGCCAGGTTGCCGCCCTCGGCCTGTGGAATGAGCACACCAGGAGTGCCAAGTTTTTTCAGGATGGCGGGGAAGCCGGAATCAGGCAGCCTTTCCCCGGCCAGGCGGGCCAGATTCTTCAGTCCCTCGAGGTCTGCGAACCGGGCCTCACCTCTCCCCCGCACCGCAACGGCCCTCAGATTCTTGCTCCCGAACACAGCGCCCATCCCGGTTCGGCCGGCGGCATCGTTCAGATCGGACATGAGACACGCAAAACGTACGAGGTTTTCACCGGCCGGCCCGCATTGCATAATGCTGAGGTTTGAACTTCCCAGTTCGGTCTGGAGCGCTTCATGAACATCGAGTATTGTGCGGCCCCGGAGCGAAGCCCCATCCCTGATTTCCACATTCTCGCCATCCACCAAAAGGTAGGAAGGGCTTTCCGCCTTCCCGGTGATCACAATGGCATCATAGCCTGCCCTCTTTATCATGGGGCCCATGCTCCCGCCGGCCTGCGTGTCCCCGATCGCACCCGTCTCCGGCGACAACGCACTGACACAGCAGCGGCTCAAACCGCTGACGGCCGCGCCGGTCGTGACGCCGGGCGCTATGGTGATCACGTTGAGCCTGTCCAGGGGGTCCAGGCCAGAAGGGGTCTCTTTCAGGAGAAAATAGGTCCCAAATGCACTGCCGCCCATATAGGTGCGGTAAAATGGTTCAGGGGGATGCACCTTTTCTATCTTGCGCGTGCTCAAGTCTACCCTGAGAATAGTCCCTGTGTATCCATCGGCCATGTGGCACACCTCCATCCTGCATTTTCTAGAGAGTTGGTTTTGTAGTGGTCAACCCGTGAAGGCCTCTTCATAGAGCATCAGGAGATCTTCCTTCGAGCAGAGCCTTGGGTTGGTCTGGTGACAGGAATCTGCAAAGGCCTTCTCTGTCAGTTCAGGAAACTGCTCCTTCCTGACGCCGGCTTCTGCCAGAGAACCCGGTATTCCGATCCTGCTATTGAGTGCGGCCACCGCCTCGATGGCCTTGTCGGCCGCCACGAGGTCCGGCATACCGAAGGTGTTGATACCGAAATGGTGGGCCACCCTGGCATACCCCTCTGCTGCCGACTCCCGGTTGAATTTCATCACCGGCACCAGGCAGATTGCGTTGGCCAGGCCGTGCTGCATGCTGCACACCGCGGACAGGGCATGGGACAGGGAATGTGCAGCCCCCAGGTCCTTCTGAAATGCCACCGCGCCCATCATGGCCGCAAGCATCATGTAGCCCCGGGCCTCAATATCATCAGGCTTCTTTACGGCCCGCTCGAGATACCGGGCCACCAGTTCAATACCCTTTTCTGCAATGGCGTCGCACATGGGATGGAATATAGGGGCTACAAGGGATTCAACGCAGTGGGTAAAGGCATCCATTCCGGTGGCGGCCGTGAGTTCGGGAGGCAGCCCTATGGTCAGTTCGGGGTCGAGTATGGCCAGGGCCGGCATCATGAGCGGATGGCAGACCATGATCTTACGGCCCTTCTCCGGATCGGTGATGACCGAGCACCGACCGACCTCGCTGCCGGTACCGGCGGTTGTGGGAATGGCGATCATGGGCGGCAGAGGCCCCTTTATCCCGGCATTGCCTCCAGACTGAACATCGTAACGGGTCAGCGGCCCCTCATTGGTGATCAGCACCGGCAGGACCTTTGCTGTATCGAGGGCGCTGCCCCCGCCCAGCCCGACGACACCGTCACACCCTTTTTGCCTATAAAGCTCCGCCGCCTCTTCCACGTCCTCACAAAAGGGGTTGGGATGGACTTCGCCGAATACGGCAAAAGGTGTTTCCGAAGTCTTCAGTAAATTCTCGACCTTGTTGTAAACTTCTGTGGCCTTAAGACCCGGGTCCGTTACAAGGAGGGGCTTTTCTATGCCGGCCTCCTGGAGACAGGTCATCAATTGCTCGATCACGCCGGGCCCATAGATCACCGACGTTGGGAATGAAAATCGCGTAACGTTTCTGAACATGAGAGAGTTCCTCCGGGGGTTAAAAGGTATCTGAAAAAGGTTATCACGTTCGGCCTAACGCCGGTTTCATCCTCGTTGTTCTCAGACTTTCCTTCGCGGCATGAGCCAACCTTTTAGGAATCTTTCATATTTTAGGTTACCGCATTTCTTAATATCAAGAAAAAAGTGAAATTGCGGTTCCAAAAATGAATAAATAAGGGATGCAAAAACTTTCCTCACTGGGTTAAGATTAATGACTTCGTTGGAAGGATAACTTTGTTAGAAAGGAATCAAGGAATATGAAAAAACTTGAAGGTTTTCAGCGAAAATATCTGCGAGGGCTTGCCCACAAACTGAAGCCCGTCGTTCTAATCGGTCAGAAAGGCCTCACCGCAGAAGTCCTGGAGTCGACGAATGCGGCCCTTGAAACCCATGAACTCATCAAGGTAAAATTTCAAGACGTGAGGGAAAAGGAAGAAAAGGCGGATCTTTCAAGACTGCTTGAAGAGAAAACCGATTCGGAGGTCGTGGGCGCCATCGGTCACACGATCATGGTTTACAGGCAGCAGGGCGACCCGGAAAAGCGGAAGATTCGTCTACCTAAAAGGAGGGATTCGTAAAAAGCTGGTTTATGCCGCGAGCGGCAGGCTATGAACAACAAATGGGAACCGAACCTGACAATCTTTTTCAGATGCTTTCTAAACACTCCGGAGGGGATGGACGGTTATTTGGGGTTTAGCGGTACGCAGTAGTGAACGCATGGGTTGAGGAGGTTTAAACCCCAAATAGCCGTCCATGTTGAAGTGAGTTGCCAAGTGCACTTTGAGAAAGCACATGAAAAAGATCCTCAGATTCGCTTCTTTATACGCGTCTAATAAGCGACTTCGTTGGAAGCCCATCCTTGGACTTTTCACTGAGTCATCACTTGGAAATGCGACCGAACTCAGCGCATGAGGAAAAATGACTGTTCATGTTAGACAAAAAATACCCGGTGGGTTTTCTGCAGGCCTCGAGAGTATCCTGGAAATGGAGGATCAGAGTTTTTGCGGTTTCTTAGAAAATGGGGTATTGTGATTTCCATGGTTTTATCATATGATTTCATATTGCAGTCGGTACCACGTCCAAAGAAAATTATTTTTATGCGACATTTTTCTTCTTCTTTTTTCATCCGTGGCGCTTATTCCTTTATGATGGAAGCCTGGAGAGGGAAGAATTAGGATACCTTCTTCAACGTGAGTGAAAGGGGCAATACGATGTCTATGAGATCGCGTATTTTGAGAACGACAGTAGTCATGACAACCGTCTTGTTTCTGGGTGGTTGTGCGGCAAGCAAATTGAAGGTAACACCTATCCCGACCTCTGAAAATCCGTCGGAGCAGGTTGGTCTCCTTGCAAACAACATGGACAACGCGAGGAAGGCACAGGTCAATGTGCTTTCGCCCACGCTCTTTTCAAAGGCGGAGCAGTCTCTCAAGAAGGCAAAACAGGGGTTGAAGCTCGGCAAGTCCCTTTCCGACATCCTCCGTGAAGTTTCATATGGAAAAGCCCAGCTTCAACACGCCGAGGAGACGGCCCAGGTTTCGAGAAGTGCCCTTCCCGACGTCCTGGAGGCACGGGATCGCGCCATTAGCGCAGGGGCACCGGGCCTTGGGAACGATTACGCAACAATAGAACAGCAATTTCTCAATCTCACGACAGCCATCGAGAACAATGACCTGGATTGGGCCCGGGAAAACAGGCTGAAAGTGGCCAATGGTTTTGACCGGCTGGAATTGCAGGCCATCAAGCACAAAGCACTCGGTGAAGCCCGAAAAATGGTCACCAAGGCCGAGGCCGGGGGGGCAGCGGAAATCGCGCCGAAAACGCTGGCAAAAGCCCAGGGCAAACTGTCCGAAGCTGATAGTTTTATCTCAAAGAACCGGTACAAGAAGGATGGGATTCGCAAGCAGGCCGCTGAAGCCCTCTTCCAGGCCAGGCGGCTCGAACAGGTGATGTTTCTGGGACATAAGATCAAGAGCGCGAAGGCGGAGGATATCGCCCTGTGGTTTGAAGGGATGCTGCAGGAAGTGACCGACAAGCTTTCCTCGCCCGACCTGCGCGATCAGCCCATGAGAAACCGCTTGGAAGGGATTCTGGATTCAATCAATACGTTGCAGAGGGAACGTCAATCCCTGGCAGAGAGGGTGCAAGCCCAACAGAAACAGATCGCATCGCTCGAGGGTCTCAGCCGCGAAGAGAGGATTGCAAAGGAGCGATTGACCCGGGACGAACGCGCGGCAAAAGACCGTCTTGAGGCCGAGAGACGCTTCCGGGCCTTGTACACCGAGATTCGCAACCTGTTTGGTGTCACAGAGGCTGAAATCTACAAGCAGGGTAACCGGTTGGTGATTCGTTTGAGGGCCGTTAAGTTCCCCGTTGGGAAAGCCGTGATCATGCCAGGCAATTATGAACTCCTCAGCAGGGTCCAGAAGGCCATACGCAAGGTAAAAAAACCGGAAGTGGTGATCGAGGGCCATACGGACAGCACCGGTTCAGACGCCATAAATCAACAGCTGTCCCAGGACCGGGCAGAGGCGGTCAGGCAGTATCTCATCGCAAACGCTACGGTGCCCCCCGAAAAAATCCTCGCCGTCGGTTATGGTTCCACACGGCCCCTGGCATCCAATGCCACTGAAGAAGGCCGCGCCATCAATCGCCGGATCGATGTGCTGATTACCCCGGGGAACGTGACAACGCCCTGATGGGCCACTGTTCAGGGTTTTCCTGATTCAATTTCCTTGAGCGTGCCCCGATAGATTCCAGACTGCGGACCTCCAAGGGCGACCGCCCTCTGTACTGCCCGCAGTGCTTCCCCCTGTCTGCCCTGTTCCCACAGCACCTGGGCCAGGTTGTTGAAGGCAGGCCCGGAAGTCGGGTGCAGGCGGGACGCCTCCCGAAAAGCCGTTTCCGCCCTTGTGAGTTTTCCCAGCGCGTAAAAGCTGTTTCCAAGGCCCATAAGGGCTCCCAGGCTCCCGGGCCATCGCCCAAGTGCTGTTTCATATCCTTGAACCGCTGCCTTTAACTGACGGGCCTTTTCCAATCCCAGTAACGCCTGGAGATAGGGTTTTTCCTCTGCCGTAGCAGGGAGATCCAGAGGACTCAAAACGAGAAGACCCCAATAGTTGCTTCTTGCCCAGGTATTCTGAAAAACCCTAAATGGAAAGTACTCCCGGACCATTTTCCCGGAATGGAGTTCCACAAAGCCTTCTGGCAAATCGTAACCCACCACTACGGCGTAGTGCCATTTCGGGTACCAGGAGAGCCCGAGGTTCAGGAGTACGATGACGGGCTTGCCGGAGGCCACTTCCCTCAGCAGAACCTTCATTCCGTTTATGGGATAAGCCAACCGGCCCGATCGCCGGGCAGCTCCTATGAGTGCGGGTTGGAGGCTTCCCTTCAGTGCCGGACTGTATACTTCAGAAACCATTTGATTCGGCTCTCTGGGCAGTCCGCTCCAGGTGAGTGCCATGGCAAGGGCTGCAGGTCCGCACTGGTAGTCATTCTGGGGATAGAAGGGTACCGTCTTGAGCTCGACCCGGGAGGGAAGATTTTTCATTTCTCCCCGAATCTTCCCGAACTGATGGCCGGCACACCCGGCTGAAAACAGCCCCGAAAAAGAAAGGAGTAAACCGCACAAGAGAGGCGCGACTTCCCGACGCATCAGTGCCCAAATTCTATTTGTGGATGGCCACCAACTAACTCTTGTGATGGTGGACGAATGGAAAAACATGGGTGAAGCCAAGAATATCCGTTATCAGAAGGACGATGAAAACGAACAAGGCGGCGCCGATCACTACGCCCACGCCATCACCCCCGGCAGGAAGCCTGTCCAGGACGGCAGCCATGTGGGCAGCCTCACTCTCCGACAGACACGCAATGCGCGCCTTGGCCTCGCTCGGGCTGACCCCTTGAGCCTGTAGGATGGCTTGGACATTTTGCCGATCGAGAAAATTATAGAGACGGACACGAGCTGTTTGGTCTTTGGCAACAGGGTTGAGCACGGCTTCGGTGCCCACCATGGCTGCCTGAGCCCTGTCAATGGAAAATCCCATGAGCAAGAAGGGAAGAATAAGAAACAAACTGATTGGTCTGGCCATCTTACGCATCATCACGTTACCTCCTCCCGGCGAGCAGGATCGACATAATCAAATCCCTGGCAGATGCTTCCTCTTTCGATAAAGGACACGGGTGAGTGGATATAAAAAGCCTGTTTTCAGAATCAAGTCTAGAGAAAAGGGAATGGTATGTCAATAATCTCGTGACCCTTTCTACTCTTTTTGAAGAACCGTTTACTCATTCTTTTCCGGGTTGATCCGTCTTTTTATCCACTACGACAACCAGACATTCACTCTCCGAGGTCCCGACATTCCGCCCCCTGTGGGGTATGGAGGAATCAAAATGGATCGCATCCCCTGCTTCAAGCGCCACCTTTTTGTCTCCATAGACCAATTCCATTTTTCCCTTGAGAACATAAAGGAATTCTTCTCCAGGGTGATCAAAGAGGGTTGAGGGATTTTTTCCCATGGCCGGATATCTGACAATGAAAGGTGCGATCAAATGCCTGGATTTCATGCCGGTTAAGGAATAGTAAGTAAACCCTATCTTCGTGCCCCGTTGCACGACCTTCTTCCTGTCTTTTCTCCGGGTAACAAAGTAGCTTGTCTTTTCTTCATCCTCTTCTTCAAAGAATATGCTGATGGGCACATTCAATCCCCTTGCAATTTTCGAGAGTGTGGCTATGGGGGGGGATACCTGATAGTTTTCTATCCTTGAGAGCAGGGCACTTGAAAGCTTCGACTCGTCACCCAGTTGCGCCAGTGTCAGTCCTTTCAGCTTTCTTATTTGCCGAATTTTTTCCGCTATCTTTTTCTCAATCATGATTTTCTCAATCTTCTCAAAAGTGGAGCCCCACGCGCAAGCGCATGGCTTTCTGCGTAGGCAGGTAAAGGTAAAGTCTCAACGCGCTTCCAGGCAATGAGCTTCATGGACCAATGTTTCAAAACCAATCCCCAAAGCTATTGACTCCCCGGGATATACAGTGGCCATCCATCACAGTCTCTTGCCGCTTCCACAACGGCCTCGGAAAAAGTGGGGTGAATTCTCAAACTTCTGGCCAACTCACCCGCTGTTGCCTCCAGTTGCATAGCCAGGACGGCCTCCCCTGCCAGTTCCACCGCGTGAGCGCCAACAATATGCACACCCAAGATCTCCCCGTAACGCGCATCGGAAATGATCTTTACCGCACCTTCCATTTCATTTTCCGCCATGCCGAGCCCGTTTACCGAATAAGGAAAATCGCCGACTTCTATGTCAAACCTCTGTTCCTCAGCCTCGGTTTCGGACAGGCCCACCGCCCCCACTTCAGGGAATGTCCATAAACCCCTCGGAACCAAATGAGAGAGAAATTTCGTTTTCCCGCCCATTGCGTTTTCAGCGGCGCATATTCCCATGAACGAGGCCCTGTTGCTGAGCATGCGCCCTCCCGTGACATCTCCGACAGCATAGATCCCTTTGACGTTTGTCTCTAGCATCTGGTCCACCCTTATGCTCCCGTCGGCATTGATGCGGACTCCGATCTGCTCGAGATTCATGTCCGATGATTTCGCACATCGTGATCCTGCAAGAATTTTCTCGATTTTGAGCGTCCGATCATCGGTAGCACGAATAACTGCGTCATAGCCAATTTTGGATTTCCTGACCGTGTGGAGGTGTGCATTCGGTATCACCTCCACTCCCTGTTTTCTCAAGGCCTGCCCTATCCTTTGCCTGGTATCCCCATCCTCACCGGGGAGTGGCCTTGACGACTCCATGACCAAGGTGACCTTGGTCCCCAGTATGTTCAAGAGAGAAGCCATTTCCACCTCAACACACCCACCCCCCAGAACCAGCAGCGATGAGGGGAGATCCTTTATGTCAAAGATTTGATCTGCCGCCAAAAGAGCGCCACGAAGGCCGGAGATATTCGGCACGTCAGGCATACTTCCGGTGGCCACGATCATATTTTTCGCCCTGAAGATCTTATCCTCCACTCGAACTTCTTGGGGACCTTCCAGAACTGCCTCTCCCCTTACTATTTCGATACCCTTTTTTTTCAACAAGGACTCCATTCCCAGACGGATATCCTGGCAGACGCCCTCTTTGCGGGAAATAACGGTACCAAGATCGATCTTTTCAACAGTGAGATCAATCCCGAAGGCCTTCCCCCTGCTGACAGATCGCAGCAGGGAAGCGGCTTGGTGCCACACTTTTGACGGGATACATCCTCTGTTTACGCAAGTACCCCCAATCTCAGCACTCTCCACCAGAGCAACTCTCGCCCCAAATTGCCTACCACGAATGGCCGCGGCATATCCAGCCGACCCTCCGCCGATTATTACGATGTCATACATCAACGCCTCTCTTTCAATTCCTACACAGTTTTCTCAGCTGATCAGCATCAGCGGATTTTCAATACTGTCTTTGATGTTCTTCAGAAATCTTGCTGCAGGAGCACCATCAATAATTCGATGATCGAATGTCAGGCTCAAACTGATCCTGTTTTCCGGGACGATTTCTTCATCCCTGACAACCGGTCTCTTAGCAATGCGACCTATGCCCAGAATAGCACTCTCGGGCGGACGGATAATGGGCGTAAAGAAATCCACATCCTCGAATCCCAGGTTGGTAATGGTAAAGGTTCCATTAACCAGATCGTCCGGCGAAAAACTTTTGTGGCGCGCCTTTTGAATCAGCTCCCTGATCTCTTGATCGATCTGTCTGATGGTCTTCAAATCCGGATTCCTGACAACCGGTACAACCAAGGCTCCACCTATCTCCATGGCAATACCAATATGCACCTGTTTCCAGACCTTGATCGTATCCTTTTCAACGCTTGCATTCATTCCGGGATGGCGCCGAAGGGACGCGGCTGCTATTTTCATAAAAATGGCGTTGTATGAAACGCCCGTCTCATTGTCGCCGAGGGTTTCTCTCAGGTGAATTATCGCCTCGGCGCTGACCTCGGTATGGAGCGTCAATTGTGCTGATTGGCTCATGCTCTGATACATATTGTCAAAGATCACTCTCCTCACACCCGAAACGGGGATGCTCTCTTCAACCTCTTTGAGGATCGATTCCCCTCCCTCCATTTCCTGAGTCTTTTGGGCGCTACCCTTCTCCAGGACCTCGAGGATATCGGCCCTGACAATCCGCCCCCCAGGACCGGTTCCTCTGGTAAGGGCCAAATCAAGACCATGGGAGAGCGCCATGGACCTCGCAAGTGGCGAGACCTTAACCCGCCCTCTTTCTGAAACAACAATGGCAGGGACGCCTTTTTCATCTTCTTTCGATGCCATTTTCTTCACGGTCTGATCTCCTACTTCCTTGCACCCGGCAGCAGATACAGGGTGCTCTTGGATGATCGTTTCATACTCTTGAGGGGACTCCGCCAGGTAACCGATTGTTTGCTCCACCTCACAGACTTCTCCCTTGGGGGTCACGGGATGTATGAGGCCGTCGGCAGGAGAAGGCAGTTCAAAGCTCACCTTATCTGTTTCAATGGTGAGCACGACATCATCTTTTTTCACACGATCTCCCGACTTGAACCTCCACTCCGACACAACGGCACTTTCCATGGTCAATCCCAACTTGGGGATCTTTATTTCTATCATCCGGCTTCCTCCGAACCCGAACGGTTGAGGAGCGCCCTGACCCCTTCAATGATATCGCTTACCTGCGGCAACACGAAGTCTTCCATATCCCTGTTAAATGGAATGGGAACGTCTTTGGCCCCAATCCTTGTGACGGGGGCATCAAGGTAATCGAAAAGCTCTTGACCTATCCTGGCAGCAACCTCTCCTCCAAAACCGCCGGTGAGACAGGCTTCATGGACAACAAGGACGTGAAAGGTCTTTTTCACTGATTCGGCGACCGTTTCAAAATCGAGGGGTTTCAAGGTGCGCAAATCAACGACTTCCATGTCAATTCCCTCGTTGGAGAGCCTCTCTGCCGCCTCCAGGCAGACGTAGGTCATGCGTGAATAGGTCAAGACAGTGATGTCCTTGCCGGATCTTTTAGTATCAGCCTTTCCAATGGGAATCCAATATTCCTCTTCAGGGACGTGCCCTGTCTGGGCGAAAAGGCGCTTGTGCTGGAAAAAAATGACCGGATCATCATCTCGGATGGCCGACTTGAGCAACCCTTTGACATCTGACGGTGCCGATGGAACCACAACTTTCAATCCCGGGGTATGAACGAACCAGCTTTCAAGTGATTGAGAGTGTTGCGCAGCAGCCGAGAGGCCTCCTCCGTCAGGTGCCCACAGCACCATCGGAATCTTTGCCTGGCCACCGAACATATAACGGATTTTGGCCATTTGATTCGCAATCTCATCCATACCGGTGGTTACAAAATCGGCGAAATGCATGTCCACAAACGGTCTCATCCCTGTCAGCGCCGCGCCTACACCGCTTCCCACGATACAAGTTTCGGAGATGGGGCTATCGATCACCCTCCCAGGAAATTTGTCCGGGAGTCCCTTGAACTGGCCAAATATGCCATTATGTGCGGTCAGGTCTTCCCCTATCACGAATATGGTCTCATCCCGTTCCATCTCTTCTGTCAGGGCCTCAGCTATGGCATCAGCACAGGATATCTCCCTCTTGGTCATACCGGTTCCTCCCTAAAGTATAAAGTCATCATGGATTGACGAAGAGATCTTCGAGGGCATCCTCAGGACGAGGCATTGGAGCATCAAGGCCAAAACGCACCGCCTCTTCTATTATTTTCCTTGCGTCCGACCTCATTTCATCCTCGAGTTTTTTGGTAAGGATTTTTTCCTTCTTCAATACATCCTTGAAACGTTCAATGGGATCGTTTTCTTCTCTTTGCTTCTCTATCTCTTCCACGCTGCGATATTTCTGAGGGTCACCTTCAAAGTGCCCAAGGTACCTGTATGTCCTGTTTTCAACAATAGATGGTCCGTTTCCTTTCCTCGCATGTCTTACGGCCCTTTCCGCTGTGTCTCGGACTTCAAGGACATCATTTCCATCGGTCACGTATCCGGGTATCCCGTAGCCCGCGGCCCGGTTGGCCACAGAACCTCCAGCCAGAGAATAGGCTGATGGGGTGGTCGAGGCATACAGGTTGTTCTCACAGACGAAAACAATCGGCAGTTTCCAAATAGCGGCCATATTGCAAGCCTCGTGAAACGTTCCACGATTGGCGGCGCCGTCGCCGAAAAAGACAACGCCAACTTGATCGGTCTTCCTCAATTTTATGGAAAGACCGGCGCCTACAATGATGGGAAAGCCCCCGCCCACAACACCATTGGCCCCGAGGATACCGACGGAGAAGTCCGCAATATGCATGGAGCCGCCCTTTCCCCTGCAATAACCGCTGGTCCTTCCCAGCAATTCGGCAAACATTCGCTTGGGATCCGCCCCCTTTCCTATAAGATGGCCGTGTCCCCGATGGGTGCTGGCCACATAGTCATCCGGGCGCAATACAGAGCATGTCCCTATGGAAGATGCTTCTTCGCCGATGGAAAGATGGATAAAGCCGGGGATAAGGTTTTTTTGAAAAAGCTCGGCAGCATTCTCTTCAAATGCCCGCACCAGGATCATTTTCTTGAGCAGTTCCAGCTTTTCTTTCCGGGTTGTCTTCACGTTCATCTTCTCCTTATCTGTTAATATCACGGAAGCCTCCAAAAAAGAGGGAACACTGCTCAGATGAAACTTCATGCGACCCTTTCATGAGGGTATAAGCAGGTCCATCTCCACCTCAGGATCGTAGATACGGCGCATCTTCACCCCCTCCACCTCGACAATCACAATCTCAGAGGTGATCAGTACGGGATTTGCCCCCTCGACCAGGTGTCCCCCTCTGATCTTCCCCTCTTTGTCGCTGACTACGGCATGCAGATGGATAAAGATTTCTTCATTTTTTCCTTGACCGATCGATCCTTGTCCGGAAAGCAATTCCAAGGGACCTTCCACATTCACGGGATCACTGTAGCCGGCGCCGACCTTGCTTTCCTAAGGAACGGCCACCATAAACGAGGCCCGTCGAAGACTCCCGATACAGGAAACAACAGCACCGCTGACGATATCCAATTCTTCACAAACACTCTGGATTCCTTCCAGAATATCCGTGCCGGGCGACAGTCGGATCACCACGACATTCCTGGAATTTCCTTTAACGAACTGAACAGCCATATATTCTCCCGCCACTGCGGCTTAAACAGGACCTAAGGGCTGTATAACCCCGCTTTTATCGGCAAGTACATGGATAATAAGGGGAAAAGGGACAAAATAATCAGGACGATCGCGTCCATGATGACAAACGGGATCGCCTGCTTGGCCACGGAATCCACATCACCTTTGATCAAATTGGCTGCCGTGAACAAATTGACGCCAACAGGAGGCGTGGCCTGGCCAATGGCCAGGGCCGAGATGAAAATGACCCCATACCACAAAGGATCTATTTTGAAAGCGGCAAGTACGGGCATCAGGATCGGCATCACCAGATAGGAGATGGAGATGGCATCCAGAATCATACCCAAAGCCAGCAGCAGCATGTTTATCAGGATGATCATCACAACCGCGTTGGGTGAGATCTTGATGATGTAGTTGGCCGTCATATCCACGACCCCTATGACCGATGAGGCCCAAGTAAAAATCCCCGCAAAAACCACGAGAAACATGATAACGGAACTCGTTACAGCCGCATCCACCAGACAATTCAGAAGATCCCGCCACGAGATGGAGTGATAAATGAATGTGGCTACGAAGAGGCTGTAGAATACGGCAACCACAGCCGCCTCGGTGGGTGTAAATATCCCCGCATAGATCCCGCCCAGAATGATTACAGGGGTGAGGATCGCCCATATGGAATCCTTTAGGGCAATCAGGATCTCGCGGAGGCTGCCTCTTTTCGCCACGCCCTTGTATCCCCGCCTCCTTGATATGACGTAGGCAATCAATACCGTTCCCAATCCGGTCAGGAGGCCCGGGATAATGCCCGCAACAAATAGCGCACTGACAGAGACGCTCGTGA
>CAYOIU010000022.1:0-23598 GCA_964404085.1 uncultured Desulfobacteraceae bacterium
CCTCGAAATATCCTATATATTCCTGTGGTTAATCCCGCCATGGCGGGATCGCCTTCCTTGACCTCGAACAAAATTGAACATTTTGAAACTCGCTCAATAGATCACATTTGTTACTGTTGTCTTTCAGCGCTTCGAATCATCAGAACGGGTTTTTCCGACCCCCTGATGACACGGTCGGCCACACTTCCCATGGCCCACCGGCTGACGCCCCCGCGTCCGTGTGTGCTCATCAAAATGACGCTCCCGTACCTTTCCGCGTGGGCCAAAATCTCCCGTGCCGGATCCCCGTAACGGACGTGCGTTGTCACCTTCAATCCTTTCTGCTCCAGATCCGCAGAGACCTTTTCGAGGTATTTTTCGGCATTTTCAATAACCTCGGACTCAAACTTCTTGGTGTCCACCGTCGGAAAGGGGTAAAAGTAAGCGACCCTGAGGAGTTGAATCTCCCCGCCTTGAAGTCGAGCCAGATCCTCTAGAGTCTCAAGTATGCCTTCCGCAAGGGGAGAACCGTCCAGGGGAACCACTATTTTGGAGAACATGATTTTTTCTCCTCCGTCCAATCTCGCAGAATCATTTATCTTCCCTGTAGCCTACCATAAACTCCCAGAACCTGCCCCAGGGCTTGTAGAGAAACCGGTAATAGAGTGATGCCACACCCCCGGGCAGGTAGATCATCACCAGGACCAGGAAGACGCCGTAGATGACCAGGTGAAGACCGGGGAGGTTGGAGGCGCCGGAGCGGATCAGTTCCATGGCCACCAGGAACGGGAAGGCGATAAACGCGCCACCCCACAGGCTGCCACGGCCGCCGATGTAGGCCACGGCCAACACCTCTACCGTTTTCGAAGTATGCATGAAGTCAGGGGTCAGTATCCCCATGTAGTGTGCGTAAAATCCGCCCAGCCAGCCTGCTATGGTACAGGAGATAGTGAAATTGACGATCCGGTAGTAGGTGGGGTTTATCCCTGAAGTCCGTGCCGCCTCCATGTTCTGCCCAATCGCCTTGAATGCCAGACCCATCTTGCTGCGAGTGACCCATCTGCAGGCGATGTAAACAACAAGCAGCATGATGATCATCATGTAATAATAGGGCAAATTGGACTCGGTTTCGATCATCTTGGGTACCTGGAGTCCCAGGGCCCCGCGGGTCAGCCAGACCATCTTGATACAGAGGCCCATGAGTGCCAGGCCGATGAACCAGGCCATGACCGCTGCAAAGATGCCGCGCAGCCGAAGGGTCAGGGCGCCGGTCAGAAAACCCAGAACGCCTGAAGCCAGCGCCCCCACAAAGATACCGATCCAGGGGGGCAGTCCCGCCTTCACCGCCAGAAGGGCCGAGGTGTAGGCGCCCAATCCCAGGATGGCAGCGAAACCGAAATTGACGATATTGATGAAGCCGGCGGTAAGATCGAAGGCAATGGATGAGGCGGCGGTAAAGGCGATGATGGTCAACCACCGGATCAGGTATTGCTGGTTAAAGGGCGGTATGAATGGCAAGACCGCCATGATAACCAGGAGCAAGGCCCCCAGGGGAGTCAGACACAACCAGTCCAGCATTCGACTCAGAAAGCCCATCTCACTTTTTGAAAGACTCGTTTTCATGTGCGCTCTCCTACTGTTCCAGGGCACCCCGGACTTCCGAACCAAAGACGCCGCTCGGTTTGAAGATGAGTACCAGAATGATGATGACCGACGGAACCACGAACTCCCATCCCGCGCCGAAATATTCAAGCGTCAGCACCTTGAGCAGCGATACCATGAACCCCCCGATCAAGGCCCCCATCACGTTTCCCAGTCCCACAAGGATGACCACAAACCAGGCCATGTAGAGGGGTTCCAACCCCACCGTGGGATAGGAAGGATACATGAAGAGCAGGCTGGCTCCTGCCACCGCCGCCATGGCACATCCGATGGCCATGGTCAATATCATGATGTAATCCAGGTTGATCCCCACCATGAGGGCGCCCATCTCATCCTGGGCCACGGCCCGGATGGCCTGGCCGGTACGGGTGTACTTCATGAACACCCAGAAACCGATCACAATCACGATGGACAGGACAAAGGCCATCACCCGGTCTATGGACATGAAGACACTTGCTATGGATACCACGCCGGGCCAGTATCGGGGTATGCCCTTAAAATCTGCCCCGAAGAGAAGTTGGTGCGCGTTGACGAGGATCACGCTGATACCCACCGTCAGCAGGAAGGAGTTCATCACCCAGTTGGCCCTGCTGCGCTTTCTCAGGGGGTTGAAACATACCCGTTCTGTCACGGCGCCAGCCACCCCTCCCACCAGGGCTGCAGCGATCAGGGCCATGAAAGGGGCCACCATGGTCAGGAAGGCGCTGGGGTGGGCGGCGAGGTAGGCAGGCACGGGCCTGATCACATAGTAGGCTGTCAGTCCTCCGATCATAAAGTATTCACCGTGGGCGAACTGGGCGATGTTCAGGACGCCCAGGATAACGGCCAGGCCCATGGCGACCAGGCCCAGCATACCCCCTGTCACGACCGTATTCACCAGGATATAGGGACCTCGGTCCCAAGTGCCCGCCACAAGCAAAACAAGCGATATCATAACGGTCATGCCGCCGGCGGTCTTTAACCAGTCGACAGTTCTTTGAAACAGCGACTTCAGCATCTGATTTGTCCTCCGTTGTGCGCAAATCGGGCTAAATGCCCAGAAATACCTTTCGGACGTGCGCGTTGTCTGCCAGGTCGACGCTAGGCCCTTCCAGTTCGATCCGGCCGTTTTCCAAAACGTAACCCCGATTTGTCACGGACAGGGCCTTGGTCACGTTCTGTTCCACCACCAGGATGGTCATTCCCCTATCCCGGAGGGTATCCAGGGATGCGAAGACCTGTTCCGTCAATTGGGGGGCCAGCCCGAAGGAGGGCTCGTCCACCAGCAGTAACTGGGGAGCGGCCATCAGGGCGCGACCGATGCCGAGCATCTTCCGCTCACCCCCGCTCATGGTGCCGGCCAGTTGATTCCTCCGCTCTTCCAACCGGGGGAATAGGTCGTAGACAAATGCGAGCTGTTTGTTCTTTTTATCCTTGTCTCGTATGATATAGGCACCCATGAGGAGATTTTCGTGGACCGTCATGTTGGTAAAGAGGTTCATCTCCTCTGAAATGTAACTGATGCCCATTTGTGCCATCTTGTTTTCGGATAGCCCGCCGATATCTTTTCCCCTGAATAGGACCTGTCCGCTCAGGGGCTTCAGGATACCGGAAATCGTCTTCAAAGTGGTGCTTTTCCCGGCACCATTGGGTCCTATGAGCGCGACGTACTCACGCTCATCCACCTTGAGGGACACGTCCCTCAGGATCTGGAGAAAACCGTATCCCGCATTGAGATCTTTTATTTCTAAAAGCACTTGCGCCTCCATTCGGCCGGTCGGCCGTTGCACGAATTTCCGGCTTTTTCGCTTTTCAACCGGCGCGCCACAACGCGCTTGAGGAGCGAAAAGATTCAATCAATGGGCCGCTCCCAGATAGGCTTCCGCCACCCTGGGGTCCTGGGCCACTTCCTTTGTCGGCCCCTCGGCGATCTTGGAGCCGAACTGGATGACCACCAGCCGGTCACAGACATTCATGATGAGTTGCATGATATGCTCGACCATTAAAATGGTCACGCCTTTGTCCTGGATTTTTCGAATGATCTTGATGATGTCCTTCAATTCCCCTTCTGTGAGTCCTGCGGCCAACTCGTCCAGGAAAAGAAGCTTGGGTGACGATGAGAGAGCCCTGGCCAGGTCGAGCCGTTTGAGCTGCACGGTATTCAGGCTTTCCGACACGGTCTCTTCCTTTTCAGGAAATTCCACGAACTCCAGCATGTTGCGGCTGTGGGCGATGGGATCAGCCACCCTGCCGCTCCTGTTCCCAAAAATAGTAGCCGTCATAACGTTTTCCAGAGCGGTCATCTTCGGGAAAGGCCTGGGGATCTGGAAAGTCCTGGACAACCCCCGGTGACACATCTTCTCTGGCGTCAGGCCGGTCGTTTCTTCACCAAAGACCTTCACGGTCCCCGAGGTGGGCGGGTTCAATCCGGCAATGGCATTGAGGAGGGTCGTTTTTCCAGCGCCGTTGGGACCTATGAGGCCGACAATCTGGCCCTCGTCCACGTGCATGGACACCTTGTTAACGGCTGTCAGTCCTCCGAACTGCTTGGTCACTTCTATTGTTTCCAGTAGGCTCATTGGTATCACCGATGGTTAGAGTTTTACTGGGATCGATGAGCGGGGATACCGGTCAATTCAACCGGTATTCCATCCGCCCATCTCTTATCCAATTTTCCGCCGGGAAGGTTTCCCTGCCCGCTCGGCCAAGATCAATGCCTTACATCGGCGGAGTGAAGGCCTTTTCCTTCATGTTTTCGGGAAAAATGATCGAGCTTTTGCCGTTCTCATACTGGATGACGGGGAAGAAGTAGTGCTCCGTATCCACCACAGGATCGGGATTGCTCTCTTTGGTCCACTGATACTCCTTCATCATGATGGCACCGTCAGCGGCGGTAAAGGTCAGCTTTCCCGTGTTGAGTTCATCAACGACGACCTTGTGGATGCCTTCCTTGGTGATCTCCCCGTATTTCTCCAGGGCCCTTTGGAGGACCTTGACGAAAAGGTTGAACCCGTCATAGGAGAGCCCGGATGCAGGGGCGGAAGGCTCGTAGCCGAACCTGGCTTTTTTGGCCGCAGCAAAGGCCTTTGCGGCCTTGGAGCCGAACTGGGCCTGGACATCGATGACGCCGTTGGAGGAGTTTCCGGTCAGCTTGTACCACTCGCCGACCCAGGAGAGGCCGTTGGCGAAAAGCAGGGCCTTGACGCCCACTTCCTTGTACTGCTTGACCAGTCCGGTCATGGAGGAGGCCCCGGTGGTCGTGCCGCCGACAAAGCTGACGCCGGCTTTTTTGTACTTGGCCAGCATGGGGTAAAAATCGGTTTGTGTCAGGGCAAAATAGTCTTCGTAGGCGATCTCCCAGCCGCCTTTTTTCAGGGCCTTTTTGAGGTTTTCCCCGGCATTGCGGCCCCAGTCGGTGTCCTCACCGAAGATGGCGGCCTTTTTGGTCCCTGGTTTCCAGATTCCTTTTTCCATGGCCCAGTCCATGAGCGCGACCGATTGAGTTGCCTCCAATTTTCCGGGAACCGGCCAGCCCTTGGCGCTCCAGTAGCTGTACTTCTCGGGATCGGACAACCATTTCGTAACGACAATTGCGGCTGCGCCCATACCGAAGACCCACGGCACCTTGTACTGTGCAGTCAGGTCCATACAGGCTGCGGCCACGGAGCTGTGCCAGTTGATACAGCCCGCCACGATCCCCTTTCGCTCGATCGCCTCGGCAAGGGCGTTGGTTGCCTTGGCCGGGTCGGACTGGGAGTCCACCCAGACCACTTCAAGCTTGTAGGGGCCGACCTTGCCGCCGATCTTGTCGAGGGCCATCGTGACGGAATCCTTGAACTCCTGACCTGCCTTGGCGGACGGGCCAGTGTAGGGGCCCATGACGCCCACCTTCAGGACCTTGTCTGCTGCCCCGGCAAATGAGGTGAAAAGGAACAATGACGCAACAATTGCAATAATCACCAACAAACGCGTTTTTCCTGCCATGTCTCTCTCCTTTTTTCTGTTTCAAAAGATGAAGTGTTTCCCAATCAGGCCTGGCCGCTCTCGCATCTGGACCACTCTGTCGCAGGCCTTCCCGGCCCCTTACTCAGAGTACCTTTGCACTATTGAGGTAAAAAAATCACCTCTCCGGCCGCCGGGCCCCGGGAGAACCCGTTGGCCGAAAATCTTAACCGTTGACAGAAAAACTGCTGTTCTCGTTTACCTCTCGTTTGCGGGAGAAAAAACCCACATCGAGGGTGACGCCGGTGTGTTTCATAAGAAACTGAAAGGGTTTCTCATCGTGGTCATTGCCCTTTTCGCAATAATCCACCAGTTCGGCCATCATGATCCCTACGACCGGGGCTGTCTTGTACTGGTTTCCGCTCGTACCGATGGACATATAGTATCCCTTCAGGTCCGACTTGTCATAGATGGGGATCCAGTCTGTTGAGCAGTCATACAGATCGGCGATGCCCACCTGCTTGTTGGGAATCCCCAGCGATGGAATCCGCCGGGCCAGACGGTAGACCTGGGCCTTGTACTGACCATCGGTTATGTTGCGATTGAAGTTGTCCGGATCTTCTATCCACTCCTGTGGATCGCAGTCGGGATCCTCACTCCCTACCAGGATCATGTTGCCCACTTCTGGTCGGAAATAGATGGAGTTGTCGCCGTCTGAGGTGTGGTAACCGTCGTTTATGAAGTCAAACCCTTCCGGCGAGGGGACATGGTGCACCTCGTGGCGTAACGCCCTGGTCTTGATGTTCATGCCTTCCAGCACGCCCTCGGCCATGGCGTTGATGAGGAAGGAGTGGGGACCGGCCGCGTTGATGACCACGGGCGCATCGATCTCTTCTCCGCCCTTGAGGGTCACGCCCAGTACCTTTCCGTCCCGGGAGCGGATGTCGACCACCTCTTTGTTGAAAATGAATTCGCCGCCTTTGGCCTCCGCCGCCCTTTGCAGATTGTGGACCGAGAGCTGGGGATCGTTGACATATCCCCCTCCCGGACAGAAAAGGGCTCCCTCCAGCTTACCCTTGGGTTCACTGAAATGCTCGTCCTCTTCGGGCCGTGTGCAGGGCCAGAAGGAATCATCGGTGTAGATGGCAATGTGGTCCTTCACATCCTGCATGGTCCACTCCTCGTACTCGACGCCCACGTCATCGTAGTGCTTCTTGACCTTTCGCCAGTCGTGGCCCTCGCTCTTGAGGAGAATGGAACCGGTGTTGCGGTATTCGGCCAGGCCCATCTCATCTTCCGCCTCCAGGTACTCCGCCCACTTTTCCCAATAGAAAAAGCCTTCATAAGCAAAGGCCACGCCGTCGCGGGTGGAATAGTGGGCCCGGACTATAGCGCACGAGTTGCTCGTCGCGCCGTAGCCGGATGTGGGCAGTTTGTCAATGTTGAGGGTCTTGTACCCCTTCTTGGCCAGTTGGAACCCAGTCGCGGCACCGATAATGCCCGCCCCGACAATCATTGCGTCATAACTCTTGCTTCCCATGATCTTCTCTCCTTTGTTCAATTTTCTCCGCCTCAAAGGGCGAAATTTACAAGTCATCGTTTCTCTGACTTGGTGAAGCCCTATCTATTTCCTCGGACCTCTTACGAAGCCGTCAGATCTGTTCCACGATAAAACGAGTCTTCCGAAAGTGGTCCCGCACCGTCTGTTCCACCCTGTCTTCGTCCCCCGACCTGAGGGCTGAAGTGATCCGAAGGTGCTCCGCTATGGATTGCCTGATTCTCTCTTCATCATTGAAGCTGAGGCCCAGTATCTTTCTCATCTGGAGGCTGTCGTAGAGATTCCAGATCAGTTCCTTGAGTCGATCCATGCCGCAGGCATTGATGATGCCTTCGTGAAAGCGTTTGTCCGCTTCCACATATTCCAGGCGACCTTTTTCATAATCGCTCATCAGTTTTTCCAGTGCATCGATGGCTTCAGCGGTCATCTTCGTTGTGGCCAGCCGGCCGGCCAACCCTTCGAGGGCTTCCCGGATGAGCAGTATCTCCAAAGCCTCTTCTTTTGTCCAGCGCCTGACGAACGACCCCCTTCTGGGTATGATTTCCACCAGGCCCTCTTTGGAAAGCTGGTTGAGCGCTTCCCGGATGGGCGTCCTGCTTACATCCAGCTCCTCCACCAAGTCGTTTTCCTTCAGACGCGTTCCCGGTTCAAGCGCACCGCTGGTAATGCCCTGACGGAGCATTTTGTAGACCTCTCCCCTGAGATCACGCACGGTCCTTATTTTTCTGATGGCCTGCGGGTGTTGCCTCATGCGATTGCCATTTCGGAAAAGGGTTCATCAGGCGTCACTCGATATCTATGAAACGCGCTTTAAAAGCATGCACCGGAAATGCAGAAGTAAGTTGATTGGTTTCTTTATGAAGATGCTTTGAAATCTGTATATGTCTACATATACAATTTTTATATAAACCTACCCTGTAAGGCCTGTCAAGAAAAAATTGAACTCTGTTCATTCTAGACCCCTAAGACCTCTCTTGCAAAACGGATACTCCTGACCACCGCCTGGTACTCCCTCCGCCGCGCCTCCTCCGGATCGGTGGTCCTGGGCTCGAATTCCACTTCCAGGTTGAGACGCTTCATCTGGGGCTGGGAGCTGATGATCTGGAAGGCCCGCCGCACGGGAACGTCCCCCTCGCCGCAGGCTACCCCGGTAATCCTGCACCCATAAGGCTCAAATTCGATCCGGTGATCGGAAAAATGGTTGGTAAACGCATAGGGTGCGAGTTTCTGGATAGCCACGAGTGGATCTTCCCCCACCATGAGCGAGTTGTTGGTGTCCACGCAGGTCCCCACAAAGGGATGATTAATCCGGTTGATGATCCACAAGACCTCGTCGGCAAAGGCCTCGGTATGGTTCTCAAGACAGAGTCTGACACCGGCCTCCTGGGCCAGGGGTGCTGCGGCCATAACCTTTTGGGCCAGATCTTCCAGTTGCGAAACCACCTCCGGGTGAAAGGCGCTCCCGCAGACAGGGTGGGGACGGTGGATATCCATGCTGATCTTCCCGATATCCGAACCCAGCTGGTGTGCGATGTGAATGCCCTGTTCAAGGGTGTTGGTCAACCGGTCATCGTACCCGGAGGCGTCCATGGAGAAATTATACTCCAGGAAGAGGCCCCTTTTCTCTGCCCCTTTCCTGACGTCGGCGAGATGGGCGTCGCCCGTGTCGCCCAGATCGGCGGCGGTCAGGTGAAGGCCGTCGAGACCCAGCTTGACCGCCTCGTCCATCAGCTGGAAGATGTCCCAGGCCGGTTCCCATTCCAGCTTGTACCCGCCCCAGTTCTGCCCCATACCGTGAAGATGGAAGCTGTACGTATGCAAACCCAGTAGCATGGCTTATCCCCTTTCTTCCGCTAATCAATGATGATGGAATCGTAAAAAGTCCGTCCATGGGTACGACAAATGATGACTTCCAATGAAGTCACTTTATTATAGGCGTATGAAGAAGCGAACCTGAGAATCTTTTTCATGTGCTTTCTCATAGTGCACTTGGCAAGGGCTGCCACAATGGACGGCTATTTGGGGTTTATTCCTCCTCAACCCATGCGCTCACTACTGCGTACCGCTAAACCCCAAATAACCGTCCATCCCCTCCGGAGTGTTTAGAAAGCATCTGAAAAAGATTGTCAGATTCACTTCCCATTCGTTGCTCATAGGCTGCCATTTTCGCATAAACCGGCTTTTTACGATTCCATGAATATTTCTGAGTAGGAGCGACCTCCAGCTTGCGATCATATGGCTCAACCGCCGGCCACCGGACCTACCACCACGACTTCGGCATCGTGATCGAGCATCTGGTCCTTATCTGCCGTTTCCCCGTCAACGGTAACCATCATAACCAGGAGGGGATTGATCCCTGTCCTTTCCAGGACGGCCCTCACCGGTGCAGTGCCCTTCAATTCGATCGTCATCTCCCCCGGCAGATGATTCAGGACGGCCCTGAGCCCCCCCGAGAGATGAAGGGTGATTCTCACCTCGTTCCTGCCAGTTCCTCGGCCACATCCGAAAGACCCATCTGCCTCAGCGTTTCGCCGGTTGGGATTCCGTTTCCGTCCCAGCCCCTGGCCGCATAGTACTCGTCCAGCAGAATGTCCAATTCTTCCCGCGTGAGACAGTGACCCTGGTTCGGACCGTCGGGCACAGGCTCCGTAAAAAAACGCGGTGGCGGATAGTCGGCGCTTCGACCGAAACTCGCCACCTCCCGTACCGAGAACGCCCGGGTCAGGTGCCAGATGCGCTCGGAAATCTTGAGGAGTTCATCCCAGCTCATTCTACGTCCGGTAACCAGGTAGAACAAAGCCTCATAGTTCTCCACCTCAAACCCCAGTTCCATGTACTGGAGCCGACAGATGCCGAGGCAGTCGAAAAGGGGCCTGATGTGCTGGAGTTCGATTACCTTTTCCGCCTTCCCGGAGACGCTCGCCTTGTCCAGCCTGTCTCCACGGCCGCCGGCGGAGATGAGATCGTGGACGCTTGCCGCCGACCCTGCAACGTCGTGCCCCAGGGCCCAGGCCCGGTTGTGATGGGCCCCCACGTCCGCCGTCATGTAGGACAGCATCATGCCCGGGGCATTTCGTGACTCATATCCCGACCACTCCAGTCCCTTCACGTGGATAGCGAACGATTCGGACCCTTTCCCCACTTGAGCGGACGCCCGCATGACCCCTTCGGCCAGGAGGTCTCCGATCCCTTCACGGGAGGCCGTCTTTTCAAGGAGGTAGACCAAGGACTCCAGGTCTTCGAACCCGATCTTTCGGCCGACCTGTTCCTCGGAAAGGATACCCTTTTCAAAGCACTCCATAGCCCACGCGGCGACCGCCCCCGCAGAGATGGTGTCCAGGCCCAGCTGGTCGCAGACGTAGTTGGCGTATGCCACCTCTTCGATGGACCCCAGGACACAGGCCCCCCCCAGGAGGGCGATGCTCTCATACTCGGGCCCTTCCACGTGGACTGTACCCAGTTGCGTCACCGCCTTGCCGTACTTTCCGCAGGGTGTGGGGCAGCAGAAGCAGCCCTTGTCGGTGATCTTGAGGCGTTCCAGGACAGCCTGCCCGTTGATATTCTTGTAGCCGGGGAAAAAGGAGGTTTGGAAGTTTCGGGTGGGAAAGGCGCCCACCTCGTTCACCCAGTTCGTAATCCCGGCAGTCCCCTCCGGGGTCCAGCCGGCAAACCCCGGCTTTGCCCTGACCTTTTTGTAGGCCTCTTTGCTCTTCTCAAAGAGACCGTCCACGTCGAAGACAGGCAAACCGCCCGTCCCCTTGACGGCCACGGCCTTGAGATTCTTGGAACCCATGACCGCTCCCACTCCTGTCCTTCCTGCCTGGCGGCCGAAGTCGTGGGAAATGCAGGCAAACCGCACCAGGTTTTCTCCTGCCGGGCCGATGGTGATGATCTGGAACGGGTCCCCCAGCTCCTTCTTGAGGTCGTCTTCGACAGTGATGGCTCCCTGTCCCCAATGGGTCTCGGCCGAACGCAATTCCACGTTTTCATCTTCAATGAAAAGGTAGCTGGGCTCAGGTGCTCGGCCCTTCAGGATCAGGATGTCGTAACCCGCGTATTTCAGGGCGGGACCGAAATGCCCTCCCATGTTGGAATCGGCATACCCGCCCGTGGCAGGGGACTTGGTCCCGAAATGGGTCTTTCCGCTGGCCGGCACCAGATGCCCCGAAAGGGGTCCGGTTGCGATGATGAGAAGATTTTCAGGGTCAAAAGGATCCGTACCCAGGCCGACGCTGTCCCAAAGCAGCCTCGCCACAAAACCGCGGCCCCCGATGTAGTCCGTGGCCAGTTCTTCCGGCAGAGGTGTTCGGGTTGTCTCACCGGTGTTCAAGTCCACCTCCAGGATGTTTCCGGCGTATCCGAAGAGCATCTCAACCACCTCCTTCCATGACAATGGCATCCCTGGGACAGATTTCCGCACAGGCCAGGCAGAGGGTGCACTTGATGGGTATTTCCGAGCCCGGATGTACGTACATGACCCCGTGTGGACAGGCATCGACACAGTTGAGACACCCCGTACACAGATCCGGGTCGATGAGATAGGCTTCACTCTCAAGGGAAATCGCATCCTCGGGACAGGCCTCTGCGCAGGCCCCGCACTGGTCGCAGAGGTGGATCCGGTAGTCCCCGGGCACGGGAAACCGTCCCTCAATACCCAGGGCCGATTTGGCCGGGTTCATCTCCCTGAAATTGGCGAGGGCGCAGGCCAGCTCACAGGCCCTGCACCCGGAACATCGTTCGTGAATGGGTTTGAGTTCCAATGTCCCCACCTCCCCATCAACCCTTGCGCCTGGAGACAAAATCAGCCAGGTCCTTTTCAAGTCCCGGGTCCATGTCCGGCTTTTGGTAGGCCTCCAGTCTCCTTTCCAGGGCCTCGGTGGCCTCCTGATCCATACGCTTTCTTCCTGCTTCGTTCCATGTGCCGTAACTCTGCCTCTTGATCACATCAGGGAGAAAGTACTCGGTCCGGCAGAGTTCAAGCGTCCTGGGCTGAGTCAGAAACTGGCCGCCGATCCCCACTTCTTTGATCACCTCGAGATCAATGGCCTCATCACCCATGTCAATGGGCTGGTGCATCTTCTTGACCATACCGCAGAGTTCCTCGTCGGCCATGAACTTTTCGAAGCTCATTTCCACAAAGGATCCCAGGATGCCGCAGGCGTGGAGGACAAAATTGATTCCACTTCTAATGGCCGTCAAGAGTGACAGGGTCGATTCCATGCCTGCCTGCATGTCGGGAAAATGGGCGTCGCTCAGGGCCCCGCCGCTCCGGGACGGCAGGTTGTAAAACCTGGCCATCTGGGCCGTGGCCGAGACCAGCATGGCGTTTTCCACGGCCCCGATGGCCAGGGACCCCGTTTTCATATCCGTGGGGCAGGAGGTGGCGCCGTAGATGAAGGGAATACCGGGGCGCACCAGTTGGGCGAGGGTAAGCCCGGCCAGGACCTCGGCGTTCTGGAGCGCCATGATACCGGCCAGGCTCACCGGTCCGGAAGATCCTCCCATGACGAGGCTGGCAACCAGGATGGGCTGGCCAGCGCGGGCGAATTCTATTAATGAACCGGCCATTTCTTCCGAGTAGTGTAGGGGGGAGATGACGCTGATGATGGGCAGCATGACCGGGTCCTCTGCGATCTTCTCTTTCCCGCCGAAAACAATGGCCGCCATTTCAACGGCATCCACCGCAGCCTGTCTGGATACCGGGCTTCCCATGAAAGGCCGATCACAAAGCGTGATGTTGGAAAACATCATATCCAGATAGGCACTCTCCTTGGGAACATCCGACGGCTCCACCATGAGGAACCCGTTCATGTCGAGATACTTTGAAGTCTCCACAAGTTTGCAGTAATTATTGTAGTCATCCAGAGTCCCGAGCCGCTGTTCCCCCTCCGGGGTTATGATGAAGGGCGCACCGTAGCCCGGAACCAGTGCGAAATCATTCTCTCCGATCCACACAGAACGCTCCGGGTCGCGGGCGGCCAGGTGAAAGCGTGACGGCGCTTTTTCAAGGGCCGCTCTCACCATTTTCTCCTCCAGATGAACCACCTGCCCCTCCACCTTGGCCCCCTGCTTTTTGAATATCTCCAGGGCTTCCGTTTCGTGAAACGCTACTCCCACATCCCTCAGGAGCTCCATGGCGGCATCGTGGATACGGGTCATCTCTTCCTTCGTGAATGTCTGCATTCTGTCGAACATCGTTGTCACCTCATCTTCATCTTGTATGGTTCATCCCGGTTCCGGCTCAAAACTCAAGGCTTAAAGTCTGAGGCCGGGTTTTTCCTTGCGCCCTGGGTCCGACGCCTTCAGCCTTTTGCACGCCGGTCCGAACAAAGTCTCCTCCACTTCATTCATGGACCAGTTAACCCTGTGAGAGATCCGAATTTCGACTTTCTTAATGTCCGCTTAAAAAACTCCCGCCGCCCATGTCGAGGCCTTCCTCGTACCGGCTGAGCCGGAGCATGTTGTCCTTGTTTTCCATCTCGCCGGTGATGAGATCCGCCGTCCGTTTTCCGGCCATGGGTGAGACCATCACCCCAATCCAATAGCCGCAGTTGAGATAAAACCCGGGCACCTCATTAACGGGCCCGATCAGGGGCTGGTTGTCCGGGGTATAGACGTACTGCCCGGCCGAGACGTTGATATCCTTTTTCTTGAGGTTTTCCGCCACCTGCTCAAAAAACGGTGTCAAACGGTAGACCTTGTCCAGGCAGATGGCCGGAAAATCCCAGTCCCCAAGAGGGTTCTCCATGGGTTCTGTTACCGGCTCATCCATGTCCACCCAGCCCATCAAAGCGCCACCGGACTCAGGCCGCCAGTACGAGTCATTGATCAGGTCCACGGTAAAAGGAGCTTCCGGCGGAACTGCGCAAGAAGCAATAAAGACTTTCTGCCGCCGCACCGGTTCCACGGGAAGATCCAGGCCAACCATCCGGCCGATCACCCCGGCAAAGGGGCCGGCCGCATTGACAACGACGCGCGTTGAAATGCGCCCCCGGGTAGTCTGCACTCCAGACACGCCCTTGTCATCCACGAAGACATCCGTTGCCTTGGTCTTCACGAAAAACCGGGCGGAACTCCCTTTTGCAAACCCCTGGGTCACTTCGTGGCATGATAGCCACCCGTCCCGCTGGCGGAAGGTGGCTCCCACCACTTCCGGAGAGATAAAGGGAAACCGGGCGCGAACCTGTTCCCCGGTAAGGACCTCTGAATCAGTGACTCCCAGTTTGTGATGCTGGGCCACGGCCGCTTCCAGATCCGGTATCATGGACTCATCGTCCGTGATAAACAGGTACCCCTGCTGATGGAGGCCGATATCCCAGCCGGGCAGGCCGACACGTTCGGAAAAATGCTCAAAAAACTCGATGCTCTGCCTGGCCAGCGGTGCCAGTGCCGGTTCCGTGAACTGGGCACGAAAGCATTCTGCCGAAGCGGCCGTCGTCAGGGTGGAAAGTCCGTCCCTGGCCTCCACCAGGATGGTATCCAGACCCGCCCTTGAGAGCCAGAAGGCCGTGGCTGTTCCCACGATCCCGCCGCCGATCACCACCACGTCGGCTGTTCGATTTTTGGTTTCCGGGACAAATATCTTGCGCATGCGTGCACTCCTCTCCTACGGGTTTTCCGGAATGGATCTGCCTTCCATATTGAACAGTATATCGTTTTCCATGTAGGCCTGTTCCAAACCCTCCTGGTGTTCCCTGATGGCCGTCCTCTCCCTAGCGGCCATCTCGGATATGAGGCAATTAATGAGACAGGCCATTGAACTGGGGCTTCCCACCAGGGGAAAGTGGAGATACCGGGCGATAATGGTGAGGTGGGCGAATTGGTTGACCGGACAGCCCCTGCTGTCTGAGACAACGATCAGTCGGAGATCCAGCCGCCTTACCAGTTTGGCCAGACGGATCAACTCGTTCGGGTAACGGGTGGTGGCGAAGAGGATCACAAGGACATCCTTTGGCGCGATCGTCAGCCAGTCAACGGCAGTGGAGTCGCTGCCTTTAAGGATACGGACCTGCCCCCGGACCTTGGTCAGAGACCAGCCCATGTAATAGGCGAAGGTATAGCTCAGACGTGAGCCGATCACGTAGATTTCGGGGCTTTCGAGCAGGAGGTCGGCCGCCCTGCCGATGGTTTCCGGATCGATATTCTCAAAGAAGGCCTTGAGATTGGCCATCTCTTCCTGGACCACCCGGTAAAGCCGACCTGCCCCCGGTGCGCTTCCATTGGTCAAGGCCATGCGATCGATGAGGGTCAGTTCGCTGTCCACCGCTTCCCGCAGGTCCTGGATGAACCGGGAATAGCCGCTGTAGCCCAGCCGATCCACGAAGCGGACCACGGTGGCCTCACTCACGCCCGCTGCATGTGCCAACTGCCGGGTTGTCATGAAGACCGCCCGGCGTGGGTTTTCCGCAACAAAATCGGCCAGCAAACGGCCCTTGGGCGTCAGCGCCGATCTTCTCTCTTTCAGGCGGTTCATGAGTGGCTGGACACTTCGAGCCGTCATCATCTGCTCCGATTCAGGAGGCCGAATGGGTCTTTTTGATAGGTTTTGTTTCAGTTTTTTTCTAACCTAACCGGTTTCCACCTGGAAAGTCAAGTGGTTTTTTTATCTCATGTGGTTCTTTTATTACCTATTTTATATTAGTTAAATATAATTTACAATCGTTATATGATTTATGCTTTAGTATACAATCCTGTTCATTCCAAAAAAAGATATTGACAGCTTCTGTTTCATCATGATAGTAGTTGTTTCATGCTGGCAGGTGTGTTTTCCTGTTACCGATTCCAGCATATAAGTAGTGTTATTCGTAATCACGGTGGCATATTCCGCCTTTGATTTGTGCTCTGAGGTAAAGAATCTGTTTCAAAAGGAGGGTCCTCAATGAAACTTGAGCGGTTGTGGGGTTCGCCGCCATTCAAATCCACTTATGACGCGGTCTTGATCGGCGGCGGCATACACGGTCTGGCCACGGCCTACTTCCTGGCAAAGGAACACGGCATGAAAAATGTGGCGGTCATTGAACGGCGGTACGTGGGATTCGGCGGCTCAGGGCGAAACACAGCCATTGTCCGGGCCAACCAGAGAAGCCAGGGAAACGTGAAGCTCTACAACGAGGGGCTCAAGCTCTGGCCCGAACTGATCCGGGACCTGGACTTCAATATGATGTTCTATAACTGCGGCAACCTGAACACCTTTCATTCCGAGGGGGCCCTTGGCGCGGCACGCCTGGCCGTCTCCACCGCCCAGATGAGCGGCGTGAGGAGTGAACTACTTGACAGGAAACAATGCAAGGAACTTATCCCGGTCCTCAACATAGAAGACAATATCAAGTACCCTATTCTGGGAGGGATGTACCACCCGCCCGGCGGCATTGTCCGCCACGACGCGGTGGCATGGGGCCTGGCCAAGGGCACTGCCCGCTACGGTGTTCACATCCATCAGAATACGGAAGTGACCGGTATGGACATTGAAAACGGCAAGATTGCCGGTATCCGGACAAACCGGGGGACCATTAAATCCCCCCGGGTATTGATCTGCGCCGGCGGTTGGGGTGCCCTGCTGGCCCAGATGGCGGCAATAGAACTGCCGCTCCATCCCCTGACCATCCAGGCCATGGTGACACAACCCCTAAAACCCGTTCTTCACCATGTCATATCTTCGGGCGCCTATCACGTGTATGCCAATCAGACCCTGAAAGGGGAAATCGCCACCGGTGCGCACATGGATCCCTGGCCCAATTACACCACCAACACCACCCCGCACTATTTCAAACACCAGGCGGAGGCATTGGTGGAACTCCTGCCCTTTCTGAAAAGTGTTAAATTCATGCGGCACTGGGCGGGCATAGCGGATATGACCCCGGACATGGCCCCCATCATGCACGGCAACGACCCCGTTGAAGGTCTGTACCTCGATGTGGGTTGGGGCTATTTCGGATTCAAGTCAGGGCCCATAACCGGGAAGTACATGGCACAATATATTGCTGGCGCAAAACGCCCCGATATCCTCAAGCCGTTTTCCTTGCGGCGTTTCGAGGAATTCCGCCACACCGGCGAGACGGCCGGCGCGTTCAGTTACGGACCCTGGAATTAAGGAGGTATCAGATGTCTTACACCATCACTTGTCCAATCTGCGGAAAAAGGGACCTCTACGAATTCCGTTTCGGAACCGAAGAAAAAGGCCCCGCGCCCGATCAGGAAGGGTTGACGCCAAGAACGTACTCCGAAGCGGTCCAGATGCACAAAGCCGTGGGGGGTCCCCAGAAAGAATGGTGGTACCACCGGGATGGTTGCGGCGTGTGGTTCACCATCTGGAGGGATACCCTGACCGGCGGTGAGACAAATGAATCGGGAGATATATCATGACCAGATTGCCTCCAAGCCTTACGCAAAAAATCGATCAAACCACGGAGCTCCACTTCTCCTGGCAGGGCAAACCCATGAAGGGCCTGAAAGGGGATAGCGTTGCCGGTGCGCTTTTTGGCAATGGGGTAAGGATATTTGCACGCAGCCTGAAATACCATCGGCCCCGGGGGCTTTACAGCCTGGACGGCGAATCAGGAAACACATTAGTGAACATTGACGGCGAATGCAATGTCAGGGCTGAAACAACCCTTTTGAGGGATGGCATGCGCGTTACGCCCCAAAACTCCTTCGGGTCTGTGGAAAGGGATCTCTTCGGTATTCTCGACAGGTTTGACTCCTTCATGCCGGCCGGTTTCTATTATCGGATGTTCCACAAACCGGCCTTCATATGGCCCCTGGCGGTGAAACTAATACGCCGCATGGCCGGCACCGGGAAGGTGGATCTCGAGAAACAGTGGGATAGTTCGGCATACCAGGAACTCTACTTGAATGCTGAACTTGCCGTCCTAGGCGGCGGCCCGGCCGGCATGAGCGCTGCCCTGGCTGCGGCCGATCAGGGACTCCGGGTGGTCCTGTTCGAAGCAAGACCATGGCTTGGCGGCTTTTACGACTGGCGAACCAGGGAATACGCCCCCGGCCAACCCCTTTTCCAGCGGGCGGCAGAACTGGCAGACAAGGTGAAGGCGCATGAAAACATCCGCGTTTTCACCCGCACCTTCGTCAACAACCTGGCCGGCGACAACCTGGTCACCGGTTTTCAGGTGGGGAATGAAAATGACTCCTTTGCCCAGCGCTATATTGAAATCAGGCCCCATAGCACTATTGTCGCCACCGGCTGCATTGAACGACCACTCATTTTTGAACATAACGAACGGCCAGGAGTTATGCAGGCGGCGTGCGCCCTCCGTCTCGCCAGACACTACGGCCTCCTTCCGGGTTCACGTGCTGTTTTCAGCGTGGGCGATGACCTGGGGCTTGAGGCCGCGGTTGATCTTGTGAGCGAAGGCCTCCACGTGGCGGCCGTAGCTGACGCCCGGAAAAACGGACACGATCCAGCCCTGGTAACTGCCCTCAAATCAAAGAATATTTCTTTTCTGCCCGGCTGGGCCGCCTCAAAGGCCGAAGGCGGAAAAACGGTTTCCGGTGCACTGCTGGGCAACCTTTACGCATTCCAGACCAAGCAATTTTCCTGTGATCTTCTGGTAGCGTCGGCCGGGCTAAGTCCGATGAGCGGCCTTCTCTCTACGGCCCAGGCAACGTTCGCGTTTGATGAACACACCTATTTTTTCTTGCCTACAAACCTTCCCCCTCGAATACATGCCTGCGGCAGGCTCCTTGGCTTTACTGACCCGGCGTCCATTGAGGCATCCGGTACGCTGGCCGGCCTGAAAGCGGCCCATGATTCCGGAATGGACACCCCTCTCAAGCAGGCGGAAGAGGAACTCGCAGGTCTTCCCGCACCGGCAAAAGGCTGTAATGTAGTCCACGGCCCCGGGATCGACATAGGGAAGAAATCATTTATCTGTTTTGACGAAGATGGGACATACAAGATCGCAAAACAGTCTGTTGCGCAGGCTTTTGACGTCCCGGAACTGGCCAAGCGCTTCGGCGTCTTCGGGCTGGGACCTTCTCAAGCCGGAATCCCGGGACACAATTTGCCCCTGGTCCTGGCTGAACTCAGGGGCGACGGTATTGAGGGCCTTTTTCCCACAACCGTGCGATCTCCCCTGGTGCCCCCTTTGATGTCCACTGTGGCAGGGCATAACTACAATATATTCAAGCGAACGCCGATGCATGAGATCCATAAAAACGCCGGGGCCATATTCCGGCGGGTAGGTGTCTGGGAACGCCCCAGGTTCTTCTCCAGTGATCTCACCAGTCCTGATGAAATTGATGCTGTACGAAACGGGGTCGGCATCATTGATGTCTCAACCCTGGGCAAATTCCGGCTTTTCGGTCCCGATGCCCTGAAGGCGCTCCAGCGCGTTTATATTTCCAACATGAGCCGTATGACAAAGGGAAAGCTGAAATATTCAGCCATGCTGAACCACGACGGCATGATCGTGGACGACGGCGTTGTGGCAAAGGTCGGCGAAAATGATTACTACTTTACTGTTTCCACCGGCCGCGCCGGGGCGACCGTCGAGTGGTTCCGCTATCATACCCGGTATGACCAATGGGATTTTAACCTCGTCAACCTCACGGACGCCCTGGCGGCCATCAATCTGGCAGGTCCCAAATCAAGAGAGGTTCTCGCCAAGTTGACAGAAGCAGACATATCCAATGAGGCCTTCCCCTACATGGGCTACCGGGAAATCATCCTTGCCGGGCAAATTCCCGTGCGTATCCTCCGGGTGGGTTTTGTGGGTGAGCTGTCGTATGAACTCCATTTTCCGGCATCTTACGGCCAGTCTGTCTGGGATCTGCTCATGGAAGCGGGGAAAGAATTCGGCATCAAGTCTTTCGGCCTGGAGGCCCAGTTCGTTCTCCGGCTGGAAAAAGGGCATATCATCATCGGCCAGGAAAGCGAACAGCGGGTCAACCTCCTGGACCTGGGCTTAGGATTCCTGTGGGACCGCAAAGATAAAGCAAGCAAAAAGATCGGTGCGCCGGCCCTTGCCTTTACAGAAAACCAAAAAGACCGGCTCAAGCTCGTGGCATTCCAGATGGACGATCCTTCCCAAACGCCCGGTGACGGTGCAGTCATCTACGAAGGCAAAGATATCGTCGGCTATGCTTGTAGTTCGCGCTTTTCCAGAACGTTGGGACAATCAATCGGCATGGCCCTGGTGAGGCAAGATCTTGTGAAACAGGGCGGGCGACTCAACATCTACAAGAACGATTCAAACAACCCGATTCGATTTACGGCCACGGTCGTGCCCACGCCCTTTTATGACGCGGAAGGACGCAGACTCAAGAGTTGACGGAGGATAACATGACGGAAAATACGGAGAATATCGTGCGCAGATCTCCAATCAATTTTGGTAGGACGCCAGCCCGGAAAGAGGACCGGGACGGATGGGAAGTGGTTCTCTCCTACGGGGAGGGCAACGGACTCTTCCTCATCGACCTGAGCCACCGGGCCAAATGGGATGTCCAGGATGGTGACATCACAAGCTTCAAACCCTTCGGCCTGACCGTGCCTGAGAATCCCGGCCAGTGCGTATATAAAAACGGCATCATCATAAACCGGATGAACCGAACCCAGTGCGCAATCTGGCATCTGGCAGGCAAACGACCCGAGCCTCCGGAGGGGATAGCCTATACCGAAACCACCGACGGGCTGACCCTGCTGGCCGTGACGGGCAAGAATGTCCTCGCCCTCATGGAACACGTGACCACCCTGGACCTGGCCGCCCCCGGGCTCGAAACGCCCTGCCTCATCCAGGGGCCCATTTTGCACATTCCCTGCCAGGTGGTCCTCTTTTCCAGGAAAGAGGAGGAGACCACCATCCTGTTTTCCTTTTCCAGGGGCTACGGACAGGCCATGGCCGAGGCCATGCTCCATACGGGAAAGGATCTGGGGCTCACCCCGGGCGGAGAGTCGGACCTCGGGTTCATTTCCTGACTCCTGATCCCTGCAACCGGGTCGGCTCAGGGAAAAAAGGGGCTCACATGTATTTCTTCATATTATATGTCTTGGCTGTGCGAACCCTTTCCTTGTCTGGAAGTGATCTGATGTAAGACTTCCATCCGGGACACCAATTGGCATGCCATCTCCACAATCTTCCTAGAAGGGACTTGGGGTTGTTATCATATTTGGACCGGAATGAACATTTTTCGCAATTATGATCAGACACTTAGAACTCCTTTTTCCCCTTATTTTCTTACGCCTCGCGTAACAGTACACTCGCCTAACCCAAAACTTTTGCAATCAATACCTTCCCCATCCCCTATATTGGGTTAACGCCGCTTCACACAGTATATATATCGATATGAAAGCCTGTTATTTGGCGAGTTCGAATAATTTGAATTTTGAGGCTTTCTTATCAGAGGTAATAACAGCCTCACAACCATTTACTTTAGCAGAATAGGCAATTAACAAATCAGAAAGATCATATGGATTACCTTGTGCGGAATGAACCAATTGTTGCAACGCCGACTGTTGGTGAAACCTAAGAATCGGCATCAGCAAAAGGTCACTTATGGACTCTAAGATCTCTTTCCTGGAGATCTCATAAGCAGATTCCAAAACCCAAATCATTTCTAAAACGACAAGCAGCGGCACGAATAGTTCTTTTTTTTCTGATTCAGCTTTCTTGAAAATTGAATAGACTTTCTTTGCTTGCAGCTCGTCATCGCCAACCAGAAACCGGACTAAAATATTTGTGTCTATGGCTTTCATTTGGATTTATCCCTCATCCGATTTCTAATCGCATCGTCCATAGCTTCAAGAGATACAGCTTTTCTGCCTGGCTTATGCAGTTTGCAGAAGATGTCATCTACTTTTCTGGAGACCGGCCTGATTATGGCCTCTCTTTTCTCGGTAGCAATGATCTCAATTTTGTCACCGGTGTTTAATTTCAGAGATTCCCTTATTATTTTCGGAATTGTGACTTGCCCTTTAGTGGTGAGAGTTGCTAATGCCATGATGCCCTCCTTACTTTGTTTCATGTCTTACTTGTATGTAAGGCGTCTATGCCAAATTGTCAAGAACGCATTTCACTTACTGTATTATTTCGGTTGAACGGGAGAGCCGGTTGTCTCCGAAATCCTCAGTCCCCTGCCAACCGTTCCGCCAAAGAGCGGATATGGCGGTCGTCGGTTCCGCAGCAGCCCCCCAGTATCTTCATGCCAAGTTCTTGATGGAGCCCGGCAACCGTTTGCCCGAAAGTTTCAGGCGCCTCCTCCAATAGGGCGGTGCTGTTGTCCAGTTCTTCAGGGTTGAGTGCCGCTGTGTTGGCCAGCAGGCCGATGACCCGCTGCCGGACAAAGGGGGATGAATTGACATCGTGCAGCAGGGCGGTTTTAAATATGGAAGCATGTGTGCAATTGACCAGATAGGCCAGTGGTTCCGGGCTGACTGCGCTGTCGATAGCGGCAATAGCTTCTTTCAGGGGCGTTCCATCCAGAAGCGTGCCTTCGGGGCGTGCAATAAAACTGACGAGGTAGGGTTTTCCGGTTGCAGCCAGGGCCGCTGCAAGTCCGGTTGCTTCACTGAGGGCCGGCAGCGTGGCGGCTAGAAGGAAATCGACTCCAGCTTGCGCCAACTTTGCGGCCTGCCAGGAATGAAATTCTTTTGCCTCAGATATCCCAAGGGCTTCAGCCGGCTTATAAGCATCGCCTCGGCAACTCAGCAGCCCACCGATAACGACATTTTGGGCATACTTCCCGTAACTGCTGCGCAGTCCATCCAGAAACCGGAAATTGTCGGCGTTTACGTCCCTGGCCGCATGACCGGCAGCCGCGATCCGCTCATGACTGGCTCGCCAGGTGGGAGTGGAAAGAAGGAGCGGCAGATCGTACTGAAGGCCGATGTCCAGATACTGGCGATAAATGGTCTCAAGGGCCTTTTGCTTGGCATCGCCATAGATAAAAGCCGAATTGACGATATGGGGATCGAGTTCAAAATCGCTGCTGCGTCGCAGGCGCTCGATGACAGCCCCCTCGGCAAGGATGCAGAGAGACCGCTTGAAAAATTCCGGTAGTGAGGTACTTATACCCTTCACCATCTTCTATGACATTCCTTCCTTTTGCTTTAAAGCCCAAGAGTGATTTCACATTCTCCATAAAAAGACCTGCCCCCAACGGCAATACTGCCCGTCCCTTCATCCCGGCGGCTTTTCGCTTCATTTCCCAAGTATTCCTCGATCCATCCCCTGTGGCTGCTTCTCAGCTGATCATAGGATCTCGCCCCAACCAATCCTTGAAGTCTCTTATAATCGATCAAGATGTTCTTCCTTCCGCGCTCCTGGGTCTCATTTTAGCCTCGAAAGGCCATCGAACCCGGTCCCTTGCAAGCGACAGGTTCGCCATTTCAGCTATTGAGTAGCTTGCAGCTCTTCTCGGACGACACGGCGAAGAACTTCTTCGAGGGGTTGCTCCTGACGCTCCATATATGTTCGGAGGGCATCATTGAGCATCGTCTGGTAGTTGCCCCCGCCTTGTTCCTCCAC
>CAYOIU010000023.1:0-23536 GCA_964404085.1 uncultured Desulfobacteraceae bacterium
CCGTAAAAGCAATGTTTATACCAAGGTCTTCTTTCATCTTTTTGAGGATACGACTTATAACAACCGGCGGGAAATTTGTCCACCTTAAAATGCGCTTTTTTTGTCAAAATATCAAAATGTTACCTTTCGTGGATGGGCACTAGCTAAGAATTCGCTTTTCCCTTTCCGCTAAGCCTCTTTAAAAGAAGCGGGAAAAGCGGGCGGTAAAACAATACCGAAAACACGTTATAGAACTTGGGAAGTAGGGGCATGGGAACAATCTGCAGACTGGAAAGGATCCACCCGCTGACAAGAAGATTCTTCATCGTTTTTCTGGTTTTGGGTATCTTCGGCTGGGATGCCATGACCGCGGACGCGGAAGAACGGCCGCTTTTCCATGTCGGTTACAAGGTCCTCGATTTCCAGTACCAAAAGGACGGGCAGGTGAAGACCCTTACCGTGGCTATCTGGTATCCCACAGCTTCGAAACCCCTGCCGCACAACTACGGAGGACCCACCAGGGGCCTGGTCGCCGAGGATGCCCTTCCTCTGGCTGAGCAAGGGCCCTACCCTCTGCTCCTTTTTTCCCACGGGTATGGCGGCAGTGGAATCGGTGCGGTCTTCTTCACAGAGCAGCTTGCGGGTCGTGGCTGGGTGGTCGCCGGCCCGGATCACCACGACAACCACTCGGCCGTCCGCATACGATCCGGCCAGGTGACGGATTTCAACCGGAGGGGCTTCTGGCGATACGCCCGGAAGATCGCCGCTTCAGGTCCGGAGGATCGTGAGAAATACCTCTACCGGTTGCGTGAGATGAAGTTCGCGTTAGACCGACTGGTTGCCTCAAATGAATTTGGCCCCGTCATCGACACCAGCAGCATTGGTGTCGGGGGTCATTCCTTCGGGGGCTTTACGGCGCTCGGGCTCTGCGGGACGATCAGGGAGTTTTACGATCCCCGCATCAGGGCGGTGCTTCTTTTTTCCACCGGAGCCGGTGGTTATCTTTACAGAGAGACTGAGCTTGCCACCGTGCGGATGCCTTCCATGCTCTTCATGGGAGAGAGGGAGCGGGACCAAATGCGCGGCAGCAGAACCATGTCCGAAATTTCAGCCAAGATTTTCAGGAACCTGCCGACTCCGAAATACTTCCTGGAAATCAAAGGAGCAAACCATTTCTCGTTCAACAATCACTTCTCGGACACCCGTAGGGCGAGGTTTTTGAGCGGCTCGGAAGAACAGTTCCGGGTTATTCGGAGGTTTTCCATTGCATTTCTCGAGAAGTATGTCGCAGGAAAAGAGGAAGCCGATCACGTGCTCGAACGCAGCGACCCGATGTTGACACGGTATGCCACGTAGTTTCCATCCATAAATGGCCTTTTTCCGCAATCTTCCGACCACGCCAAGGCTACGACGGGACAGGCAACATCAATCGGCGGGATTTTTTGTGCGACGTACTTTCCACCACATGGTGAAGGGCCCCCTGGGGCACACAGCCTCGCTTGTCTTGCCATGAGCCGAATCCTACAAGATCAACACTACCCAGTCAAGTTGTTCTGGAACCTACGTTTTTACCCGGATATTGTTCTCTTATCACACGATCGGGTGAGTGGGTGATATATAGCAGTAATCCAAAGATTTTATAAAGACAGTTAAACTTTTCCATTGGCCCACTCTTGACAAGATGAATATCGATATGTATAAAGAATTCAAAAAGGCATGAAGCCTTAGATATTTTTAAAACTTAATCCGATTTATTACAAGCCATGAAGGCCGCTTCCTCTGAAGGGGAAGAGCGTTTTCATGGCTTTTTTATTTGGGGGTTTGGAGTGACACATGTTGAATTAGCGGCGTCTTTTTGATGATAACGGACTGGATGTTGGGTTTATCCTGGATGACCACCTGGGATATTCCTGAGCGCGTCGCGAAAGCGTTGAAGACATGAAAAGGGGTGAATTTTGAAAGAAAGAGAAGATTCAGATCGTTTCAAGAGTGAGAAAATGACTATCAAACCTGTTGGTTATATCAGAAGTGAGCTTAAAGTCCAAGCCTGAAGGCCAAGGGAGAGGATATTGAACTTGAAAAAGGGCTTCAGCAGGCAGCCATGAAAGCGAAAACTATTCGCTCTCTTGTATCCGAGCTGGTGATCAACCCGGAGCTTGACGGCATTTTGGACGGTCTGGAGGACTTCTCACACGCCTTGGTCCTCTATTGGCCGCACCTCTTGCCTCCTCACGGGCGTTCTTTGACTAAAGTCCACCCCATTGGACAAAAGGCGTTTCCTCTGGTGGGAGTTCTCTCCACCTGCAGTCCGGCAAGACCTAATCCCATCCTCGTGACCACGGTGCGTATCATCGAAAAAAAAGAGAATACTTTAAAGGTTCAGGGTCTTGAAGCGATTGATGGCAGCCCGGTTATCGATATCAAACCCTACACTATGACCTACTGTTCCGCAGAGGATGTCAAATTGTCCGACTGGATGAATAAAATTCAACTGGCTATGTCACAGTGTTGAAATAAGAAGGTTGAGATCTACAACTATCTCAACCCTAAAGGTGAAACCTGTTTTTCGAAAATCGGGACATGAAGTCCTTGCATTAACCAGCTAAAATGCTGAAATAGACGAGAGCCACGCAAATATCTCCTCTGAAGAGGAACCTATTTCCGTGGTTTTTAATTTTGTAAAAGGAGAAATGTAATGAAAAAGCTCATGAGAAAATTTTTTTCCGCGTGCTTAATTTTAGTGTTTTTTGTTTGTGGTGTTGCAGCCACTGCGGCGCCTCAAACCCGGGAGATAAGGATTGCAGACAGCAGAGGGGACTGGGGCTACCCCAATCCTTACCGTCATTACCCGCGCGGCCCAGGGTATGTCCGCATGAGCTGGGTTTTCGATACCCTGATATGGAAAGACCAAAACGGATACATACCTGCCCTGGCAAAAACCTGGTCCTTTGACGCCGGAAGACAGGCATTCACTTTCAATTTGAATCCTGATGCGAAATGGCATGACGGCAGGCCGTTGACCTCAGAGGATGTGGTTTTCACCTTAAAATACTTCAAGAGCCATCCTTACCGCTGGATTACCATTGACAACGTGAGCCGTTCCGAGACCAGCGGACCGCACAAGGTAATCGTCTATCTCTCGAAGGCTTACTCCCCTTTCCTATCGGATATCGGAGGAACAATGCCTGTCCTACCAAAACACATCTGGGAATCTGTAGAAAATCCCGAAACATTTAATGACCCCAAGGCATTCATCGGCAGCGGACCCTATATGTTCCGTGACTTCAACAAGGCCAAAGGGACCTATCTCTACGAGGCCTTCACGGAGTATTACCAGGGCCGACCCAGGGCCGACCGTCTCATCTATGTCCGTTCGGGAAAGCCTTTGGTTTCCCTGGCAAATGGAGAGGTTGACCTGGCCAACATTAAACCTGATATGGCCAACCCGCTCAAGCAGAAAGGAATGGTCATCATCAAAAATGAGCGAGGGTGGAATAAAAAGCTCATGATCAACCACAAGAAGCCTCCATTCAATGACAAACGTTTTCGGCAGGCCATAGCCTATGCCATCAACCAGCAGGAAATCATCGAAAAATCCCACCGGGGATTTGCTGCACCGGCCTCCTATGGTTTGTTGAGTATTGATCACGAGATGTACAACTCCGAAACACCGACCTATCCTTATGCACCGGAAAAGGCCGTCAGGATTATCGAGTCCCTGGGATATGAAAAAGGGGTCGACGGACATTTTGTCAAAGATGGCCGTCCTCTCAAGGTTGAATTATTGTCCTCTAATATCGCTGTGGCCGGGGAAAGCGCAGCGGACCGTGACGGAGAGGTGATCAAGAAACAACTGGAATCTATCGGCATCCAGGTAGGTCTTGTCAACATGGAGCAGGCCACTACTGACAGCCGGGTTAAGAACTGGGACTTCGAAATGGCCGTATCCGGCCACGGAGGGATATGCGGCGATGCCAGGATATTGAACGAAATGATCTCTTCTCAGTACGGAGCCGGTTCCGTTAACAGCGCCCGTTACGATGCCAACCATGAGCTCAACAGGTTAATGGAAGATCAAATGCGTGAAATGGACCAGGAGAAGAGAAAGGCCATTGTCTTCCAGATCCAGGAAATCTACGCTGAAGATCTGCCGGCCATTTCTCTCTATTACCCGGATACCATGGCCGCTTACAAACCTGATAAAGGTATTGCATGGTTCTATACGAGGGGAGGAATAAGCAAGGGTATCCCTATCCCCCAGAATAAGATGTCACTGATCAAATGATATGAGAAAAGTACGTCAAATAAAACCTTTTGCGGCCTATCTTCTGGCCGGCCTGATCTTGATCTACGCAAGCTACAGTATGCCCCGGCTGCTGCCGGGTGATTTCGTAACCGCCATGTATTCCAGTTCCCATGTGACATTGACCGCGGATCAGGAGAAAGAGATCAGGGCTTACTATTCCCAGCAGGAGGGTTTTGGCCGTTATCTGGTTGATCTGCTCACCCTGAACTGGGGCTATTCCTATGCCTTTTTGACCCCTATTACGGACCTCATCCTGGAGGCCCTCCCATGGACCCTGCTGCTTCTGGGGAGCGCGCAAATCATCTCCATGGTCTTCGGGTTTATCGCCGGGGTGGAAGTGGCCTGGCGGCGAGGTGGTTATTTGGAGAAGACCGGGGTAGGAAGCATGACCGTGCTGGAGGGAATACCGGAAATCGGCATAGGCGTTGCCCTGCTCCTGATCTTTGCCCTCTATCTGGGATGGTTTCCTGCGTCCGGGGCCGAGATAGCCTATGCCTCGTACTCCCCCTTGGGGCGGGTCTGGGATTTGGTGCGGCATCTCGTATTGCCTCTCTCTACTCTTGTGCTTGCCTACTTTCCCGGCAATTTTTTGCTCACGCGGGGGAGCATGGTCATGGTGCTTAGGGAACAGTTCGTGCAAACCGCCAGAGCCAAGGGTCTTCCTCCGACAAGGGTTCGATACGCTCACGCAGCGCGTAACGCCCTCTTGCCCATGGTTACGCGTTTCGGCCTGCGTATCGCCTTTATGGTTACCGGGGCACTGGTTGTCGAGACCATCTATTCATATCCAGGGCTGGGTACACTCCTGTTCAATGCCATAGCGGTGCGCGATCTGCCGTTGATCCAGGGGATAGTGCTATTTTCTTCCCTCATGGTGCTCTTCGTCAATCTGACCCTGGAGTATGTCTACGGCTGGATCGATCCACGGGTGAGCCATGCATCTTAATGCCCGCCATCAATTGACCAGGGACCCCTGGTTTATAACAGGTATGGGATTGGCCCTATTTTTATTCCTTCTTGTCCTGCTTGGGCCACCGCTTACACCCCATGATCCGGATAACATGTCTTTCAGGCCTCTGAGTCCGCCTTCGGTAGAAAACTGGCTGGGCGTCAATGACGGCGGTATGGACATCTTTTCCGAACTCCTCTATGGGATGCGCAACACGGTGGGATTTGGTTTGCTGGCTGGGCTGGTTTCTCTTCTCCTCGGTGTGGCGTTCGGGCTGGCCGCGGCATGGTTTGGTGGAGTTCTAGACCAGATCACCATGCGTCTTGCCGATATCCTGCTGGCCATCCCTGCCGTGATGATCCTGATTATGACCGCCGCTCTGTTCCGTCCCTCGCCAGTGACGCTGTCCCTCATTCTTTCGATCATGTTGTGGCCCACCACCGCCAAGGGCATCCGGGCCCAGACCCTGGTGGTAAAGAACCGCCTTCATATCCATGCAGCCAGACAGATGGGAGGGTCAGGAGCTTATGTCATAGCAAAGCATCTGCTCCCCGAACTCTTCCCTCTTTATCTCATCGGTTTTGCCACCAAAGCACGCATGGCCATGTTCATGGAGGCATCTCTGGCCTTTCTGGGATTGTTTGATCCGAGTCGGAAATCCCTAGGGATCATGATCAGTTACGCCCTCAAGTACTATTATCTGGATATCTGGTGGAACTGGCTCCTGCCGCCGATATTCCTGTTGACCCTGTTGATCATGACGGTCACCTTTCTGGCCATCAGCCTGGAAAAGGTGTTTGATCCGAGATTGAAGGAGGCGCTTTGACACTAAGCATTGAAGAATTAACCGTGACCTACCGGGACGGAGATCACGCCTTGCTGGCATTGGACCGGGTCGCTCTCACTCTGGAGCCCAGACGTATCACGGCTCTGGTGGGTGAATCCGGATCCGGAAAGACCACCCTGGCAAAGACCCTGATGGGACTTCTGCCGGACAATGCGGAAATCTCGGGGCTCATGACGCTGGATGGGGCGGAACTCACAGGCCTGGATGAAGCGGCCTTCAACAAGATCCGGTGGTCAAGAGTGGCGATGGTCTTCCAGAACGGAGTGGCGAACCTTAATCCTGCTCATCGCATTATCGACCAGGTGGCTGAACCTTTGATTCAACATGGCCGAAGCGGGAAGCAAGAGGCGAATGATCGGGCCAGCAAAGTTCTTGCGCGGATGGGACTACAGCCGGAACAAGGGCGTCGTTTTCCCCATAAATTGAGCGGCGGGGAGATCCAGAGGGCGCTCCTGGCTATGGCTCTTATCATGGATCCCGAAGTACTGATCCTCGATGAGCCGACCTCAGCCCTGGACGCCGTGACCAAGTCGTTCGTGGCCCATGTAATCCAGGATGTGTCAAAGAAGGGTACATCCGTTCTGCTGATAACCCATGATCTCGACTTGGCCGAAAAGCTGGCTGACGACCTGGCGGTGCTTTACCTGGGTCAGGTCATGGAGACCATGCCTGCGCAAGACCTTCTCCTGAACCCGTGCCATCCTTACACCCTGGCCTTGGGTCGTTCCTACCCGGGCATGGATACACTGCGCGATCTAGGCGGTATCCGGGGGGATGCCTTTTACCGGGTCAGCCACAGACATTCCCAAGAAAACGATAGGGCAAAATCTCACAGCCATATAATAGGCGCCGGATCTATTCATGAAGACAGCCATGCATCGCCTGTAGGTTGCCTTTTCCAACCCCGGTGCACACAAGCCGTTGAAGATTGTTTAGGGAAGAACTTGACCATGCTCGACGTAAAAGATCACCGTGTTCGCTGCCTGCGCGGCGGTATTGCAAATCGAGTCGAATTGAAGGGAGTGAGCAAGCGATATAATAAGGTTACGGCCCTTTGCCAGACAAATCTGAACCTGCAAGCGGGAGAAGTCTTTTGCTTAATAGGTGAAACCGGGTCAGGTAAGACCACGCTGGCCATGATTGCGGCCGGGGTGCTCGATCCTGACCAGGGGAACCGGGTCTTCGACGGCAGCGATATGGACGAATGGAGGAACCGGAGCTATCGATCCCTGGCAAGAAGGATCGGGGTGATCTATCAAAACCCCGCGGAAGCGGTCAGCCACCGCCTGTCCGTTTTCGATATCGTGGCGGAGCCTCTCAGAATTCAGGGATCAATCCGGGGAAAGGAAGAAATTCAAAAACGCGTTAAAGGTGTCCTGGCTGATGTGCGGCTTTCCACGGAACCGGCGTTTCTTAAACGATATCCCCATGAGCTCAACATGGGGGCCATCCAGCGGCTCTGCATCGCCCGTGCGCTGGTATTGGAGCCCTCCTTGCTGGTGGCGGATGAGCCGACCAGTTCCTTGGACCCGAGCGTTCAGGCCAAGGTCCTCAAGCTCCTTCTGGATTTGCAGATCGAGAAGGGGCTCACCATGCTCTTCGCGACCCATGACATCGGATTGGCCCGCAAGATAGGAGACCGTATAGGCGTAATGGTAGCTGGTACCATCGTCGAGATCGGGCCGTCTGTACAGGTGCTGCGCAAACCGCTTCACCCCTATACAAGGCTTCTGATTCGGAGCGCCGCAGGGGGAGTCGACGGCCTTCTCCTACAGGCGACGGCCCCGCCGCAGACCGGCTGTCCGTTTTCCCCACGATGCCGACATGCCGAGCCGTCGTGTTTTTCCGGATCACCGCCGGAAGTCAATCCGAATGGAGGATATCACCTGGTACGGTGCTTCCGACCGCAAATGTCGGCGGACGTGGCCCTTACAGAAAATGAAAACTCTCCAAAATCTTTTGCATCAGGGAGAGATTGACTTCAATATTTATTGGTAACGTTCAAAAGTGTTTACATGGTGACAATTGAAGCGATGCGATGTTGATACGGAAATGCCCTTCAATTCCAAGTTTCTGTTTCCAGTATTCCTCCCATTTGGTGCTGTATCCCTCTTCCAGATACAAACGCACCATCTTTATCCGAAACTCATAGGGGTAGGGCTGGGTCCTCGGTTTCCCTTTCCCCACTCTGCCATTGCTTTCGCCTCTCTTTCCCATGGGCACACTCCTTTCTTCTTAATAGATTTTTACTCTCAGGAGTGTTACCCAATTTTCTCAATTTTGGTGTGTCATTATTTGGCGATTAGGACACCGATGCCCTTCCCCGCGCCATGGATCCTGATGATGTAAGGCAGCTTGTCGCTGCGCTTGAAGGTGTCAGGGATAGGGCCATGATCCTGATATTGCTTAGGACAGGCATGAGAATTGGAGAACTACTCAATACGATCGTGGAGGATGTAAACCTTCGCTTCAGATTTGTTGTGAGAAGAAACGGCCTGTAGAAACGGGCCAGTTCATGGCCAAGAGGAACGGCGTGATAACGTAACCTTAAGCTGACGTGTATGGCCGGTGCTTCCCGTGTTTCACGCATTTCCTTGGTGACCCTGATTGCAGGGGCCATTTCAACCAACTTGTCACAGAAGCGCGCCAGCTCAGCACTTCTCCTGTCTTCAGTCACTTCAAGCGTGATCCCAACAGAATCGGACAGCACAGCATGCCACTGCTTGAACCGCTTTTCTTCTTCAGGCGTCACTCCAACACCTTTCATTTCATTGCAGGAATCCCGAAGGCGCTCACCGCGCCACGTTTTTAACAAAACGGACGATCGCGCGTGCGTGCTCTAGGTAGGCCTTGCAGAAGGCTCGCCCGCTTGGTGCGTTCATGATGTAAAGGAAATAGGTGAGATCCCACTTTCCCATGATAAACAGGGTCTTTCTTACGTTGAAGGCCTTGAGCATGAAATCCACGGCAGGACGAATGTGGCCGTATTCCTTTCTTAACAAGCCCAGATCCGTTCGCTTTTCGCTCTCACAGAGAATATGGAGGAGAGGGAAAACCCCCCTGCGGAATATGTATTTGACGGCGTCATAGGGTAGGATGGACTCGATAAATCCCTCATAGTCCCTGTTGTGATAGAGTTGCTCCAGTCCTCTGGTATCGCAAAAGGCCAGATCCTTGGGAAAATACTTTCCCTTCAAATAGGCTACATATTCCGCCTGGATGTCCCTCCCTTTTTCCGCCACCACATAGGCCTTGAGACCCCGATATCGCTTTCTTCTTTTTCTCGTAAGTTTTTCCTGCATGCGATAGTTAAATCGTTCCAGGGTATCTCTGTTGCCCACAAAGCGTATGGAAAAAGCCCATGGGTAATGAAAAAACTGCGGTTCAAAGAGACGATTTTCCGACTCATTGCGCACGCGGTCGATGTAGTTCACGTAGTCGAAAAAATCGTCAAAAGACACAATGCTTTCGCCATCGTACTTCCCCAGGTAGAAATAGTTGACATGATAAGGGAGAAAAGATTCATCCACGTCCAGATCGCTGATTCGCTTGAACTCATTCTTCAAAACACGCTTAAGTTTGTCGTATTCCTCCTTTCTCTCCCCATCAAAAAGAAAGATACAGTCGATGTCGCTTGTAAATCCAATGGCACCGCTCCCGATCCCCCCGTAAACCCCGATGAGGAAGGGTTCATTCTCAATCTCCAGTTCCAGCCGGATGCGATCGAAAAGGTCTTTCATCAGGCGAAGGTGCACATCGGCGTAAAGCTGCGCTGTCCGGAATCCGCTTCCCCGCCTTCGAAGTTGTTGCCGGTAGATCATGTAGATCTCTTTTTTGAACACTTGGTCTACCGGATCCTGTCCCTCGTTGACGATAACGTTCAGAAGGTCAAGGACTTTCTTCCGGTAATGACCGGTTATTTTCTCGCCATGACGTTGCCTGATCCAGAAAACGTCCTCGGCTTTCGTGTCCTCAGTTGCTGAAATGATCGCTTTGTCGATATTCATCCCTGCCAATGAAAGGGCCCAGGAGATCTTGTGCAGGAGCCCCAGTTTGTTGGAGGTTTGGATGGTGAGAACGCACCGGTCATCCTTGACGCTCTTGAATCTCGGAACAATTTTGTCCTGAATGACTTCGTGCCTCTTTTCCCAGAGGAAGATTTCTTTTTCGATGTTGGTATCAGCCTGCAGAACGTCCTGGAGGGTCTCAAAGATCATATTCTCAAGGTTTTGTGGATCGTATTTCTGCGGAATTCCGATTTTGAAAACATCGTTCACAATGCCTTCCCGTATGTGAATGTCCGCTTCCAGAATGCGGCAGTGGTGTACGGTGAAGGTTCCAGCGACTTTGCTCAGGAGAAAGGGTTTATCATACGTACTGACAAAGCAGAGAGCCTCCTTCTGGCTCAGTGGAACCAGCCTTATCCCGAGATAGGTCTCCCTTCGTGACGTCGCCCTCAAAGCGGCTTCTTTCTCCTAATGTGGTGTCCCAGAAATCCCACTCATAATTCCCAAACAGGGAATGGTCAAATTCCCTTTTCAAGAGGCCGTTTCGGGCTGGAAGACCACACCGAGATGGCCCGTTGGGCAGCCGAGGAGTTCCTTGAGTTATTTCCGGGACACGGCACTACTTCTTTTTTGCCTTGAGATTCTCCTGAACGATCTTCTTCGTCTCTTTGACCTCTTCAGCGGTCACCGTCCTGTGCAGCTCCTCCATTTTCACCATCACTTGAGCAAAGCGCACGCCTTCAGCGGCACTGATCCACTCCAATTGGAGGCGCTCTTTGCGGAGCCCCCACTTCTCCATCTTTTTCCGGATCCTCTCAACACGCCTCTGGGTCCAGTGGTTCGCATCGATATAATGGCAGTCGCCGAAATGACATCCCGAAACCAACACCACCGGCGCTTCGCACTTGAAGGCTTCCCAGATGAATTTCTCAGCTACCCTTCCGGAGCACATGGTTCGGATAAGACGGACGTGGGTGGGATATTCCAGGCGGGAGACTCCTGCAAAGTCGGCCCCCGCATAAGAGCACCAGTTGCAGGCAAAACAGACAATTTTTTCCATGGGGTTCTCATCCAACAAGGCATGAATCTGGGCAAGAATCTGGTTGTCTGTGAAATGATTCATCTCTATCGCTCCAAACGCACACTCGGCGGCGCATGTACCGCATCCCGCGCAAGCCGCTTCAATCACCACCGCGGGTCGTTTGTTTTCCTTGTCCACCGTGATGGCATGGAAAGGGCAAACCTTGGCACAAATTCCGCAAGACGTGCATGTCTCCTCGTCCACCCGCGGCGTGACGGCATCCACGCTGATCTTCCCCGGCGCCATCAATCGCGCGGCCCTGGCTGCGGCTGCAGAGGCCTGGGTCACCGCATCCTTGATATCTTTGGGGCCCTCCGCGGTGCCTGCGAAAAAAATGCCTTTGGAGGCGGAATCCACGGGCTGAAGTTTTGGATGGGCCTCCAAGTAGAACCCATCCGATGTTCTCTGGAGGGCGAGCATTTCCTGGATCTTTTTCATATCCTCAGAAGGGACCAGGCCCTGGGAAAGCACCACCATGTCGACCCGATGTTTTTCCAGGCGATCCGCTGCCGTATTCTCCACAAAGAGAGTGAGATCTCTGGAGGCCGGGTCTTCCTGCACGTCCCCGGGGAGACCCCGAATGTACTGAACCCCTTTGCCCTTGGAACGCTGGAAGAGGTCTTCAAATCCCTTTCCAAAAGCACGGATGTCAATGTAGAAGACCTTCACGTCCATGTCCGGGTAGTGCTCTTTGAGCATGAGGGTATCCTTCACCGTGTTCATGCAACAGATGTTACTGCAGTAGGGGTTGGCCTTTTTATTTCCAGGAGACCGGGAACCCACGCACTGAATGAAAGCCACGGACCGGGGAACCTTGAAATCGCTAAGACGAAGCACCTCTCCTTCTGTGGGCCCTCCTGCATTGATCAGCCGCTCGAATTCCAGGGTGGTCAATACGTTCTGGAAACGGGTGTACCCGTATTCGTCCAAGGGAGTGGGGTCATAGGGTTCCATTCCGGTGGCCACCACAATGGTGCCGACCTGGAACGTCACTTCTTCATCCTGCATATCGTAATCAATGCACCCTTTCTCACAGGCCTCTTTACACTTGCCGCAAATAAGGGGCTCCTGCCCGAGGCATTCGTAGGGATTGAGTACATAAGCCGAAGGCACGGCTTGGGGAAAGGGAATATAAACCGCCTTTCTGGAGCCCAGCCCCATTTCAAATTCATTGGGTACCAACACAGGGCAGATTTCCGTGCAGTCCCCGCAAGCCGTGCATTCCTTTTCTTTGATGTAGCGCGCCCTCTTCAGGATCGTGACATCAAATTGACCCACATAGCCCTGGATGTCTTGCACCTCGGTCAAGGTCAGCAACTCAATGTTGGGATGTCGACCGACATCCGTCATCTTGGGCCCGAGGATTCAGATGGAACAGTCCATGGTTGGATAGGTCTTATCCAACTGGGCCATGATACCGCCGATAGAAGCCTTTTTCTCGACCAAATAGACATGATAGCCGTTGTCAGCAAGATCTAAAGCTGCTTGAATGCCCGCAACACCGCCCCCGATGACCAGTGTCTTTGGGGTGACCGGGACCTCCATGTCTCGAAGGGGTCTCAAGAGCCTCACTCGCGAGACAGCCATTTTAATTAGATCCCTGGCTTTTTCCGTTGCCTGTTCCGTCTGGTGGGGGTGGACCCATGAGCATTGTTCCCGAATGTTGGCCATCTCAAAGAGGTAAGGATTCAGCCCGGCTTCAAGACACATCTGTCTGAACGTGGGCTCATGTAGCCGCGGTGAGCAGGACGCGATAACGATGCGGTTCAGGCCCTGTTCCTTGATGTCCTGCCGGATAAGCTCCTGACCCGGATCCGAACACACATACGCATAGTCCCGGGAGACCTCCACTCCGGGAAGAGTCCTTGCCCATTCGGCCAGGCTCGCGCAATCCACGGCGGCGGCGATGTTCAAGCCGCAGTGACACACATAGACCCCGATTCGAACCGCTTCATCCATATTTTTTTCAAGGGTCATTCAGACACCTCCTTTGATGGATCTAGTCTCGTGTCCCAGAAGTTCCTTTCATAATTCCCAAGCAGGGAATGGCCAAATTGGATTTTCATGGGGCGGTCCGGGGCGGGTCTTGCAGACCCGCAACCCAAATTTCATCGGAGCATGTGGGACGCCCCCATAATGTCAATAGGAGCACCTCGCAGGCCCAGAAGATGTAGGGTGTTTGACACTCTGTCTTCTGGGGCTGCCCAGCCGACAGATATTCAGAATAAGGGGCCCTTCGACTTTGCTCAGGACTATAAACCGTCCCAAAGGCACGGGAGGTATGGTCGCGGGCTGCAAGACCACCCCCGGACCGCCCCCTCCAGCAAGCGAGACCTTCTCCAAGTTATTTCTGGGACACGATACTAGCCATGACATTTGAAAAATCCGCTAAGTCCACCTGAAAGTCTTCAAGGGCGTTCGCATCGCGCATCGCACAGGCCAGGTGGATCTGGCACTTGGGACACGCGGTCACCATCAAATCGCTTTGGGTTTCCTTGGCTTCCCGCAACCTTTCAACCTGCATCTGCTTGGCGTATTTGTCACAACCGAGCCAGGCGGAATTTCCGCAACACCAGGATCCGGGCCCGAAATGCCGCATCTCTCGAAGCTCCAGGACCGATCCGAGAAGGGTCCTGGGTGATTTGTAGATCCCCTGGAATCTTCCCAGTCGGCAGGGGTCCTGGAACGTTGCGATTTGATCGAGCTTTTTGTCTCCAAGAAAACCCGCCTTTTCCAGGTATTCGCTCAAGTGCACCACCTCGTATGGAAAATCCTCGCACGTCTCCGGGTAAAGGTGTTTGAGCACATAACTGCACTCGGCGCAGGCTGTCACAATGGTTTTGGCACCGGCCTTTTGAAAAGATTCCAGATTGAGACGGCACAATGCACGAAACGACGCCTCATCCCCGGACCAGATAAGGTCGTGTCCGCAACACCGCTCGTCCGGCAAAACCACGGGCACCTGACCCAGGGCATTCAAGACCCGGATGGTATCCACGGCAATGCTTTCCAAATTCACGCCCAGGTCCGAGAAGAAGACGCCCAGGTAGGAAAGACAGCCTGCAAAATAGAGCAGCTCTCCCTCAGAGGTGATCTTAAGATCAGGGGTGATCCAATCTAGGCGATTCTGACTCAACCCAGGGGCTGTCTGCATGCGCATCAGACCGTGAAGCGCCCCGCCGTGACTCAGCCGGCCGCCATGTTGTTCTTGGATGTAAAGAAGCCGGACGGCCCGAACAAAGTCGGCAAAAGCAATCCCTTGGGGGCATCTCTCATGGCAAAGGCCGCAGGTCAGGCATGCCCAGATCCTCTCCTGAACGTATTCTGAAGGGAGTCCCTTTTCAATGAGCTCTTTGCCCACGAGGCGGGGTGAAAAATCCCTGTCCACTTGGGCCATGGGACAAGCCCCCGTACACTTTCCGCAATCGATGCAGTGATAGACCTGAAAATCTTCGATGAGTTGCTTCAGCGCTTTGCTCGAATCCAAGACGAAACTCCCATTCTCTCCTTGAGCATCCCCATGATAGGTGAAAAGGAGCCTTATGATCACAGGAGCAACTGAGGAGGCCATGCCCTTTTTGACAGGCCATGTCTCAAAAAGAATCCCACCAGCTTTTGCTGCGAACCCGATATTTGGGGTTGACGCCCCAAAACTTTTGGGGATCTCCTGTGAGCTTTTTCAACACCAAATATAGGTTCGCCTGCTCCTCAGAAAATAGACATGGCCTGGAAAAAACGGGCATGGCCGGATCAGGCCTGTCTTTGAATGCGGATTCGGATGCCTTTCCGGAAAGGCATCCGAACTCTCATCGGACGTTGCCCATTGCGTGGCGCGGTCCTTCCTTGTGAACGGAAAAGGGCGATTTCCTCAGGGTGTCAAGGCGTTGGATGAATGCCTCCATGTCCTCTATGAATTTTTCTCTGTCCTCAGGACCATACTGGAAGACCGCAAATCTTTCCGTCTCCAAACCCAGGGTATGGATGAGTTGCTCGATGGTGCCGGCTGTTTTTTCAGCCTGGGCCGGTCCCGGCCCATACCGGCATTCCTTGTCTTGACAGCCCAGGACCATCACCCCCTCCGCCCCTTTCTCAAAGGCCAAAAGGATCATGGCTGGATCGACCCGCCCGGAGCACATCACCTTGACCGGACGCACAGGGTGAGGGAGTGATCGGCCGGATTTACAGAGATCCATGAAACACCGGTACGGTGCCCAGTTGCACAAGAAAGCGAGAACAGGTCCTTTTCTATCCGAGCAGGGCATGGATCACTTTTTCGTAGTCCTCTTCTTCGGTCTCCGGCATATGGATGGCCCCTGTCGGGCATTCAGCAAGGCAGTTTCCACAGCCGGTGCAAAACCTGGCATCAATCATGGAGCACGCCACGCCCCGGGTCGTCTCTTCCAGATAAGCCGCCCCTTCCGGGCAAATATCCGCGCATCGGCCGCAACCGCGGCAAACCTCCGAGTCAACCCGGGCCACAAGGTAGGACTTTGGATCTCCTTCGCTCTGGGCCCCTTCCATGGCTTTGCTGGACGCGCAAAGGCCCACGTCCTCACGGGAGAGGGATCTCGCCTGGGGCCATGAAGCCAGGTAAACGCCTGCAATTCCTGTCTCAAGAGAACCGAAAGCCCTGTCAGGCCGCGCATGAAAGGCCTTTGCAAAGGAGTCCCGCATGTAAGGGATGTTCCGGTATTCATTTTTGCCCAGTATGATCAGACCCGCTGAAATCCTGTCGTAACGAGACTCTCTTTCCGAGTCCCTTCCTTTTTCGATGACCAGGGTGAAGTGCCCTCTTCGACCTTCAAGATGAATGGGTGTGATCGGGCACATCAGCTCTATGCCCTGATCTGAAAGGCGCTTTTCCACAGCCTTTGGCACCCTTTCGGAATCAGCCACCACCACGGAGGGGCAGGTCGCCCTCAAGCCCCAAGCCGCCGCTATGCCTGCTTCGGAGGCGCCTAAGACAAGCGCTTGCGGCCAAGGCCTTTCTCCGGCTAAAACCCATTCCCTGCTTTCCTTCAACTGGGAGAGTCCCGATTGTATCATTCTCACAGCGGACTCCCTGCCCCTTTCGCCGTCCTCTTTGAAGGCAAGCAGACACGTCTCCTTGATATTGACGAGTGCCATCGCCCCCGGATGGTATCCCTTTTCCCTAAAAAGCCTGTGTTTGAGCCTCATCCTTTGATCTGTGCAGGATTCACAGGCAAAATCAAAATGACAGCAGGTGCACGAGGCAATCACAGCACTGTTCACCGCCTTCTCCTCCATGGCTTTCTCGATTCGGAGCCCTTTTTCCGGATGACATGCAGACACGAGTACCTCCCCATGAGCCACGCCGGGAAGGCCTTGCAATGATTCTATGATCTTTCCCAGCCGGCCGTCCTCGTTCAGGGTTCCGTTGCACGAACAGATAAAGACACCCGCCTTCAAGTCCCCCTCTTGGAATTTCCTGAAAGGCACAGAGGGCGGTATTGCCTGAGGACTCCGGGCCGCCACGGCCATGGCTGCTGCGCGACCTGTGACCACAGCCCTTGTCCAGGAATTCCGCTTCCCTGCTTCCACGACCCTGAACCGTTTCAATCCCTGGAGACCGTCGGCGATTTGCTTCTCATCCCACACCAGAATCTCATCAAAACAAAACACATTCTGGACTGCGGTCCGATCGTGCCCTATGGCTCCCAGGTCACAGGCCCTTTCGCATTGGAGACACTCGCTGCACAGCCCGCACTGAAGGCATCGGGATGCCTCTTTCACAGCCTCTTCGATGGAGTAAGGCCCACTCACCTCCCGGTTGTCTTTGATTCTTTCAGAGACTTTTCTTTGCGGGACCGGTCTCCGTGGTTCCGGGGGTATTCCCTTTGGAATGGGCTCGTATTCGCCCCGCAGACTTCCCATTTCGTCCTCATGGAAGAACGTTTCAGAAGGAATGAAGCGTTGAACAATCATCCGGGCCGCTCTCCGCCCTGATGCCATAGCCTGCACCACGGTAGCCGGTCCGGACACCACATCGCCGCAGGCGTAAACTCCGGCCATATCGGTCTCTCCCTCAGTCGAGGGTATCGCCTTGTGTGCTTGCGCTTCGAAAGGAACGTTACGGGCTTGGCCAATGGCTACGATAGCCGTGTCGGCATTCAGGGTGACGAGATCGGTCTCATCGAAGCGGGGCCTGAAAGCCCCATGGTCATCAAAAACAGCAATACACCGTTTGAACTCGATTCCCGAGACCCAGCCGGCCTCTTTCAGAAATCTCACAGGCCCGAACCCGTTGAGGAGATCCGCCCCTTCTTCGAGAGCCGCCTCGATTTCGTGGGGCCATGCGGGCATCTCCTCTCGATTTTCAAGGCAGACCACCGTCACCCCTTTCGCTCCTGCGCGGATTGCGGCACTGGCTGCTTCCATGGCCGCATTCCCACCCCCAATGATCACGACTCGGCCCAACGTTTCATGGGATCGGCCGGCCCACAGTCTTTTCAGAAAAGAAACGCATCCGTAAACACCCTCCAGTTCCTCACCCGCTATGTTGAGCCGCAGGTCCCTGGAGGCACCTGTTGCAAGAAGGATGGCGGCAAACCCTTCCGCCTTCAAATTTTCAAGATCCTCAAGCGTTTGCACTGGAGCATTGAGTCTCAGTTCAACGCCCAGGTCCAATATGTCCGATATTTCCTGTTCCAAAACCTCGCGAGGGAGGCGAAACGGCGCAATAGCCTGCCGCAAAAGGCCTCCCGGCATAGGCTCACCCTCGATGAGGGTGGGACGAAGACCGGCCCTGGCCAGGTCGTGCGCTGCGGTGAGGCCCGCTGGCCCTGATCCAATGACGGCGATTCGGGGTCCGGCCGGTGCGACAAAGGGTTTCGCAACGTTGTGCCTCTCTCCCTTCCGCACCTGGTCCACTGCAAAGCGCTTGAGGGCACAAATGGCAATGGGTTCATCCACTTCCCCGCGCCGACATTCTGCTTCGCAGGGATGATGGCAGATCCTACCGCAGATTCCGGGGAGAGGATTTACCTCCCGGATGAGTTCGTAAGCCTCATCCATTCGACCCTGGGCGATCAGGGCCACATAACCTTGAGGGTTCATACCGATCGGGCAGGCGGTCCGGCAGGGGGCTTTCTCCCGTTTATCAATGGCCATACTCGTTGGCATGATTCTCTCAAAAAGGGGCTTCCGGCCGTCCGGACGTTCCACAGGGCAAACCGTAACACACCGTCCACAGTCCACACACAACTGAGGGAGGATCCACTGGGGTCTCTGAATCATGTGAACGTCAACTCCGTTAGCCGTTTCGCTGATTTTCGTGATCTCCGTCTCGGTGGATAGAGCAATCAGGGGGTGATAGGAGACCTGGGTGCAGAGGTAGTGATGCCAGCGCCGCCCCCTCGCACTCCAGCTTTTCGGAACAGGGGGGATCTCAAAGCCCTGGTCGATCACGGTGACTTGTCTGCCCAGACCGGCCAACGCAACGGCCGCCTGAAGCCCCTGGGGCGTGGCGCCGATAATCAGTACTCCGTTGTTTGAAGTCATGCCGGCTCACTTGCTTTTCGAAATCAGATCCTTGCCGTACTGGAAGCCCTTCTCCATGCCGGCGAGATTTTTCTCTTCGGTCCCTTTGGGGACGGAAGTGGCAATCGTGTCCTTGAGAGACTCATAAGAGACCAGACCGGTGACGGCCACAGCGAAGCTCAACATGATGATGTTCGCCATCATCTTAACGCCCATCTCCTCAGCGAACCCGGTGGCTGGTATGGCATAGGTTTTGACGTTCTTGGGAACCTTCTTGTTATCCACTTTGACAAGGTCCGAATCTGCGAACAGGGACCCGCCCTTAAGCAGTTTCTTGATATTCTTGTCGAATCCTTCCTGGGACATACAGACCAGAACGTGGGGGTGTTCCACACAGGGGTACTCGATCTCATCTTCGGAAACCACCACCTGTGCGGCGCAGGAACCACCGCGGGCCTCAGGGCCATAGGACTGTATGAGCGTGGCATTCTTTTTTTCAAACAGGGTGGCGGCCTTTCCCAGGATATTCCCGGCCAGAATAATCCCTTGCCCTCCAAAGCCCGTGATGATGATTTCGTGGTGTTCCGTCTTTTTGGCCATCATATCTCCTCATCTCATGCGGTCATTTCCTTTTGAGGCCATATGGTAGCTTTCATGTCCGATAATCGAGACAGCCGATCCGTAAAGGTAGGCCGCTCCGTGTCCACGAACTTGCCGAGGACCATTTTTTCCCCTTCGGTGATGACCGTCTCGTCGGGGTGGGCACCGTTTCGAATCACGCAGTTCGCTTGGTAAAGCTTGATCATGTCCAAAGAATTCCCCAAGCGGTTGCGCCGTCCAAAGGTTGTGGGACAGGGTGTAATGACTTCCACGAAGGTGAATCCTGGTTTCATCATCGCCTCCTGAATGGATTGGGCGAGCCGCCTTACATCCAGGGACAGCCAGCGGGCCACATACACGGCCCCGCATGCTGCAGCCAGAGAGGGAAGATTGAGCGGCTCCTCCACGTTGCCGTAAGGGGTGGTGGTCGTTCTTGCCCCTATGGGCGTATTAGCTGAAGCCTGGCCCCCGGTCATTCCGTAGTTCATATTGTTCACGCAAATCACAGTGATATCGATGTTTCGACGGGCTGCATGCATGAAGTGATTGCCCCCAATGGAGAAGAGATCCCCTTCACCGCTGAAGACGAAGACCGTCAGCTCGGGCTTGGCCAGTTTCAGCCCCGTGGCAAAGGGGATGGCGCGCCCGTGGGTCGTGTGAAAGGAATCCAGGTTCAAGTACCCTGCCACCCGTCCTGTACATCCAATTCCGGATACAACCGCCAGGAGGTCATAGTCTATGCCCAGCTTTTGTAAGGCGTGGATCGCCGCCGAAATCGCCGTTCCGATCCCGCACCCCGGACAGAAGATGTGGGGAATGCGGTCTTGCCTCAGAAGCTCGTCCTTTGGGTGCGTGGCCACCGTGTTTTTTCCTGGATCGCTCATCTTCTTTTTCCTTTTCTCTCATCAAAAGGAGCGTTCAGTTCTTTGTACCAAAAGCGTGCCCATGAACGGGCAGGGCCATCTCAACTATTTTACCCTCCTCCTGCTGAGCGCTCCCAAGGCTTTTTTAACCCCCGTTTCAATCTGGGCCGGCGTATGGATGCCGCCCCCGGCATGAGGGATCAATGTGGCCGCAGCCTCACCGTGGGTGCAGCGTTCGACCTCCCGCGTGATTTGACCGAAGTTCACCTCAGGGACCAAAAAGGCATCTACCTGTTTGGCTAACCCGCTGATCAAATCCTCGGCAAAGGGCCAGATCGTATTCAGTTTCAAGAGCCCGACCTCCAGCCCGTCCTCCCTCAACGTCCTCATAGCCTTCAAGGCGGGTCTCACCGTTGCACCGTATGCCACGATAACAAAACGGGCCTTCTCCAGATAATAATCCTTGTATTCAATGATCCGGTCCCGGTTCTTTTGTATCTTCTGGACCAAACGTCTGATCATGGCATCTTGTGTCTTCGCATCCGTGGAAGGATAACCTCTTTCGTCATGGGTCAGCCCGGTGACATGGATCCGATACCCATCCCCGGCATCGGGAAGCACAGGGACCAGGGAATGGTCTGTTTTGTAAGGGAGGTAGGATTCGGGGGGCTCTGTGGGTTTCTTTCTTTGGGCCACCCGAATGTCTTCGGGGGGCGGAATGGTGACCCGCTCCACCAGGTGGCCCACGACCTCGTCAGCCATCACCAAGACCGGAATCCGGAAAGTCTCTGCAAGATCGAACGCCTTTATGGTGAAGTCGAAAATCTCTTGAGGCGAGCTGGGGCTTATGGCAATGATCTCATAGTGACCATGGGACCCCCACCGGGCCTGCATCATATCCCCCTGCCCACAAAGGGTGGGAAGGCCTGTGGACGGCCCACCGCGCTGGATGTTCACCAGGACGCAAGGCGTTTCAGTAATGACACCCAGGCCGAGGTTCTCCATCATGAGGCTGAAGCCCGGGCCGGAGGTGGCCGTCATGGCCCTCGCCCCGCCCCAGGCCGCGCCGAGTACGGCGGCCATGGACGCGATCTCGTCCTCCATCTGGATGAAAATCCCGCCTACTTGAGGAAGCCGTCTGGCCATCCTTTCCGCCACCTCGGTGGCCGGCGTGATGGGATAGCCTGCAAAAAAGTCACACCCTCCTGCCAGGGCACCCTCGCCGCAGGCCTCATCTCCGTTCATAAAGTGATCGCCTGTCAGGATTCTTTTCTCTGTCACCGGTGATCTCTCATATCTACAGCCAATCGGGCCTAGTGGGCTCTCGGATAACTCCCTCTCGCTTGAGGGAGAGGTTTACCCGCCTTCGGCGGCGCCAGAGGCGACCCGGGGTCCGGGTGAGGGTGTAGGCGATCGAATCCACACCCCCTCACCTTACCTCTCCCCCTCAAGGGGGAGAGGAATTGTTGCTTGTAGGATAGCGTCCTCGGGGCAAATGAACCCATTTAAAATTTTCTCTCCTCACGTGGCTATGGAAAAAATCGCGAATTCGGGGCACACTTCCTCACAGAAGTTACACCCCACACAAGCAGAGGAGTCCTCCACGTAAGGGGGGTGGTATCCCTTTTGGTTGAACTTTTCGGACATTTTCAACACACCCCTTGGACAGAAGGCCACACACAGCCCGCATCCTTTGCATCGGCTCTCGATGATATGCACTTCAGCCGGCCTAAGCAGTTTTTCATCCCAATCCAGGGGTTTTCTCCACATTTTCATAGGCAGAATCCTGCTTCGTGACCCGTTTTCCCCTCTTCTGAGGGAAAGGAGGAACGGCGTAAAGAGACAACGGGGAAGGGGCATCCGTTCCTGATTCATTGCTCGACCGTCTAACAGAACTGCCCCAAAAACTCATTTTATTTCAGAAACTTCGGGATTTCCAGTATAGGGGAATCGCCCCGGAGTGTCAATGATGAATTGCATTTCCCCTCCACCCTGCCCTCCCCTTCGAGGGGGAGGTTTACCCGCCTTCGGCGGCACCAGAGGCGACCAGGGTTTGGGAGGGGGTGAAGCGAAATCCTGTAGCACCATCTACACCCTGTGGAATTCTCCACTCTCAGCCTTATTTTCTTTTTGTTGTAAAGCAAAAGGGACATCAAGGGGGCCCAGATAAAAGAGACAAAGCCGCTAAAAGCCTTGCTGGTCCGGTTCACCCGCTCCACCACCTCCCGCCGAGCCCGAAGCTGACCACATTATGGAAGTAAGCGCTTCTGTGACACCCATCATGATCCAGATATTGGAGACGGCCCAGATCAATAATGCGCGTTTGTGTGCCGAAGACCACGCCCACAGCCCGGTCGAGCTCTCTGGGTATGGGCACGGTTTTTGCAAAGTCGCATCCTGTGCCGATAGGAATGAATCCGACGCGGGCTTCCGGGTCAATTGGGCTCTGCTCACCCATGAAATCGTTGACTACCTCACTGAGTGTGCCGTCACCCCCGACACAGACAACGGTTTCGGCGCCGCCAAGGAGAGCCTCGCGGGTCATGCAGCTCGCATCGCCCGGGCCGGTGGTGATGCATTCCCGAACAGTCTCCGTCCGCTCCCGGGCAGCGGCTCTGATATGCGGCCACTCCCGGCCTGCAGCCCCCATCGCCGAATTGGGGTTCACAACAAAGGCCATCTTTCTCTGAGAGGACGGTAGCCTCATGTTGAACTCAGTTCGCTTCTATCCCTGAATCAAACTATTTCGATATTCAGAAAACCCTTTCGTGGTTGTCGAAACCGGCGGAGATGCCGATCATATCCGCCTCGCAACGCTCCATCTCCCGCATAACATCCTCCAGGTATGACCGGCGGTCATGGCTGGATACATTATGGATCTTCACCCAGTCTTTGCTTCTCAGAATATTGACCGTCCCATCCCCATAGTGGAGGTCAATATCCAAAACGTATGCCAAACGATTTTGAATAGTGACCGATAATAGTGAGCACCTTGAACTATTTTTAGTTTCGTCCTATTGCAGATGGCTTACCACCACATGCACACGTCCCCCGCTCTTTTCATTCTAGATATTATTCTCTTATCAAAGGGTTGGGTGAGGTGGTGATCTTCAGAAAATATCTCAAGTGGACATAGGAGGATGAATTGGCATATTTTTGGATCAATTCATAGAAACTGAAAAACTTAACAGCGTCCCGATTTACAAGGTTCAGGACCCTTTTTGCCCACTTTTTTTCTCCAACTCGCGGAATTTGCCAAATTACCGCCCGCAACTCTATAGAATGCTTTATTTTTGACTTATTTCTAGACTTTATTGTATTTCTTGTATTAAAGTCCTTTGTTTATAAGAACTGAAGTTTCACCGAAATTGTGTTTCATAGAATCACGCCACCATGCGCAGCAG
>CAYOIU010000024.1:0-22661 GCA_964404085.1 uncultured Desulfobacteraceae bacterium
CTCAAGGGATGTCGCAGTGATTCATAAATTGCTTATGGATTTTGCTGAAAAGGGAATCATCTTTTTCCGAGAACTGCATCATGATTGGAAAGTCACGGCGCTACGATCATCCTTCGACCGGCTTTTCTACCAGATGGTCCTGCCCTACCTGTCTATCTACACCCTAGCTCTTGGTGCAACTCACACCCAGCTGGGACTTGTCAACTTTATTGGTATGGCAGTGGCCGGTTTCATCAGCCCGTTTAACGGATGGCTGATTGACCGTATCGGGACCAAGGCCATCTACCTGATTGGCATCGCGTTTCTGGCTCTTTCCTTTCTCACCTACGGTGTGGCTCAGAGCTGGCCCATTATCATTTTTGCCTTGATGGCCTACTGGATTGGGTTGACCATGAGCATGCACGGCTGTGCCGTGATATGTGGCAACTCCTTGAACCGACATCAAAGGGCTACTGCCATGAGCTGTTGCGAGACCTTGGCAATGGGGTTAATGGGCATGCTGGGCCCAATGCTGGGAGCTTTTCTGGTTACCACATTTGGAGGGGTCAACACATCCGGTATCAGACCGCTCTTTTTTATTGCACTTGCTGGCACTGTGGGAACCTTCTTCCTAGTCAAAACGCAGATCTCTAACCATAGGTGGAGTGATTCGACCGCTTCCAAACCCAACTTTCTTGCCGACATAAGACACGTTTTTCGACAAGGACGTAATTTAAAACGTTGGCTGATTGTTTCGTCAATCACCTACCTGCCGCAGGGTATGGTCATTCCCTTCACCCAGGTTTTTGCCCGCGAAGCGAAAGGGGCTAACGAGTTTGTGCTCGGTGCCATGGTCACCGGTTTTGCCTTAACCCCATTGCTTCTGGGTATTCCACTGGGCAGGCTCTCCGATTGTATTGGAAGAAAGAAGGTTCTCTACATAGTGGCACCCCTGTTTTGGGCATCCAATTTACTTCTGATCTGGGCACCGAACTCATTTTTTCTAATTGTCTCCGGCGTGCTGCTGGGTTTTCTATCTATTAACTTGGTTATTACTGGTGCCATGACTTTTGAGATGGTGCCTCCAGAGCAGATGGGACGCTGGATGGGCATTACCCGCTTCTGCCGCATGCTCCTTGCTGCTGCTGCCGCTTACTGGGCTGGCATATTGATGGATACCATTGGCCAAAAGTATGTATTCCTATTCGTCATCGCGGTGGATATCCTAATCCGAATACCGTTACTTATGAGCACGCCAGAGACATTGGCCCCTCGAACCAGATCAGAAGAATCTGAGGTTTGATATGCCGTTCACGCTAACGGAGCCTGATTTATTTGTAGCGACCCATAAGGCCCAATTGAACTTTTTTGCCGAATAAGCGACAGATTTTGGTATGACTATCATCCCCAAGTTTAAGTATATTCCTTCTCCCTTTGTGTTTATCAATGGGATGTTCACATCAAGGCTCCCGCCTCTTATGTGTTTGTTTTCCTAGCAAAAAGTGTAGCCGCTATGATACCTGAATCCCGTCATTTTCGAGTATTTTCATTGTGATTGCAATAAAATGCCATGCACCAAATTTGAGTATTCGACAAGAATTCCGGAAGCTGCCAGTCGATCATATACCCGATTCCTCTGCTCTTAAGTGCATCTCATCAGATTTGTGATAGCCCCCATTCAAGTGAAGATATCATCCAACTCAAAAACCTGTGATACGTCTGGCTTATAACCAGAGAATGGAGGACGGGCCACAGAAAAATACTGATACAATAAGCCTTTTAGGCTGGCGTTAAATAAGGCTTAAAAGGGCATTTTGGGTGTCCAAAAAGCATTTAAGAAAAAGGAACGGACAAGCGGCTGGAAATGGTGAACTCTAATCTGTAGATATCAAAAGGATAGCTTGGGACGTCCCAATATCCTGTTGCTCGATGAACCTTCCATGGGGTTGGCACCCATCTTTGTTGAAACCATTTTTGATACGATCAGAGACATTAACCGGAAGGGTACGACCATCCTCCTGGTAGAGCAAAATGCCCTTATGGCCTTCCAGATAGCCGCCAGGGGGTACGTCATTCAAACCGGTGCGATTGTACTGGAGGATACGGCTAACAACCTCGAAAAGAATGAAATGGTCAGGGAATTGTATCTAGGGGGCGATGTCGATTAACGCGGTTTTCCTTCGGAAACATACGCCCTCCCCCAGATTCCCTGTCGTTCTCAATATCCTCGCCTCGCATACCCCTTTACCATTCCATGAAAAGCTCTGTTGAATCGCAAAGCTACCACAATTCTTTTGAAAGTTGGGCCAATTGGTGCTATATATTCATGCGCATTCTGGAAATCTCACGTGTCACTGTCAACGTTTGCATGGCTGGACCCGAAAAAAACAATTGAGGAGGTAAAAGATGGCCAGACTTCTGTGGACGCCTTCGGAGGAACGTATCAAGAGTACGAATATGTATCGATTTATGCAGTTCATCAACGACCGATTCAATCAGCAGCATGATGGATATGCAGATCTATACGCGTGGTCTGTGGAAAACATCCCTGAATTCTGGTCTTCCGTTTGGGACTTTGCGGATGTTCAAGCCTCCACTCCCTATGAGGAGGTCGTGGACGATGTCACCAAGATGCCGGGTGCCAAATGGTTTCCCGGGGCACGTCTCAACTTCGCTGAGAACCTTCTTCGCTACAGAGACGATCAGACGGCCCTGGTTTTCAAAGGGGAAGATCAGGATACGGAAAGAATGACTTACCGTGAACTCTACGATGAAGTGGCCTCCGTCGCCTGGGCTCTGAAGAATATGGGCGTTGTCGTCGGTGACAGGGTTGTCGGCTTCATGCCCAACATGCCGCAGACGATTGTGGCCATGCTGGCGGCAACCAGCCTGGGAGCAACGTGGTCCTCCTGTTCTCCGGATTTCGGCATAAAAGGCGTCCTGGACCGTTTCGGACAGATCAAGCCCAAGGTTATCTTCACGGCGAATGGTTACTCTTTCAAAGGGAAACATTTCGATTCTCTCCAGCGCATCTCGGATATTCTTAAGCAACTGCCAAGCATAGAAAAGGTCGTTGTGGTGCCTTACACCGAGCAGGACGCCGATATCAGCACCGTACCCAATGCCGTTCATTACCGCGATTTCAAATCATCTGAATCCAGTCTGGAAATGGAATTTGAACAACTTCCATTTGATCACCCCCTCTACATCATGTATTCATCAGGTACTACCGGATTACCGAAATGCATGGTTCAGAGCGGAGGGGGAATCCTGATTCACCACATGAAAGAGCTCATGCTTCATACCGATTTGAAGCGTGAAGACGTCATATTCTATTTCACCACGTGTGGCTGGATGATGTGGAACTGGCTCACGAGCGCCCTCTCCATCGGCGCAACGCTCGTCCTGTTTGACGGGAACCCGTTCCACCCCGAATCAGGTGCCCTCTGGAAAATGGCGCAGGACGAAAAGATCAGTGTCTTCGGTACAAGTGCTGGATATATCGCCGCACTTCAAAACGCCGGCGTTCGCCCCGGGAAAGAATATGACCTTTCTCCACTAAAAACCCTTTGCTCCACCGGCTCCCCCCTTTCCGAAGAGGGCTTCGATTACGTGTACCAGGAAATCAAGGAAGATCTCCAGCTGGCTTCCATCTCCGGAGGGACGGATCTGAACGGTTGCTTCGCCCTTGGAAATCCCATGGGCCCGGTCTATGCCGGTGAATTGCAGTGCCGTGGCCTGGCCATGAAAGTCGAGGCATTCGATGAATACGGCAAATCGGTCATCAATCAGCAAGGCGAGTTGGTTTGCACGTCCCCTTTTCCGTCCATGCCGATCTATTTCTGGGATGACCCGAACAATGAAAAATACCATGCCGCCTATTTTGACGTGTATCCCAATGTCTGGCGCCACGGAGACTTCATTGAAATAAATGAACGCGGAGGCGTCGTCATCTACGGGCGTTCAGATGCTACCCTCAATCCCGGCGGTGTGCGCATCGGGACAGCCGAAATCTACCGGCAGGTTGAACAGCTTGAAGAAATCGAGGACAGCCTGGTGGTCGGACAGAACTGGAAAAACGATGTCCGGGTTATTCTTTTCGTCAAGATGGCCGGAGGATACGATCTGACTGATGACATCAGGGCCAAGATCAAAAAGACCATCCGGTCCAATGCATCGCCCAGGCACGTGCCGGCTAAGATCCTTTCAGTCCCCGATATTCCATACACTCTCAACATGAAAAAAGTGGAACTGGCAGTAAAGAAAACCATTCATAATCAACCCGTACTCAACAAAGACGCCTTGAGAAATCCCGAAGTGCTGGACTGTTTTCTCGATATGAAAGAACTTCAGGAAGACTGATTTTCCCGCGTATAATACAAAGGCAGCTCTGATGTTGGGTTGCCTTTGTCATGTGAGATACACTATGAAAGAGGGAAAAAGAACCGTTCTGATCTTTCCTCCTCACCGTCTTGGTCGACAGATGGTGGAGCGTATTTCATTCCTGTTCGGCCGGCCGACCATTTGCCTCCCCTGGCAGATGGAACTGCCATACGAAAACGGAGGCGCTGCTGATCAGGAATTCTTTGATATTGCCAGGCCGCCCCGCGAAATGATGCCGCCGGAACATTTTTCTCGACTCCTGGCGGAATATCGCGCTTGGGTGAAAGACAACCCCGATCGGAGCCGATGGGCATTCCTTGGGGCGGCAAGAGAATTTTATCCTCAAGAGGACAACCGGTGGGAAATTCAGCAAATGGTCCGCAAAGGGGCCGGTCACGGTGATACGCACGGCCGGGAAGCCCTGGCCTTGAAACGCCATCTCCTCTTACACCTGGCAGCTGCCATGGAAAAGGAAACAGACGATGCGGAAGAGGCCCTTCGCCGACTGAAGAAACAGGACTCCCCGCTGAAAGCGGTCCTGGATGAAGACCCGGAAGGACCGGGTTTTATGGACGATCTGTCTCCCTCCCTGTCACAGCCGATCTTTGAATCCGATCGCATGGGAGATATTTGTGAAGCCTGGCTGGGCCTTTTTGAAACACGCATCAAAGAGGCTCCGCTCCTGGTTACCCTGGATGAGAAGATACAGGGTTATGTGAGAGAGCTTTTTGAAGAAGCGGCATCCGCGGTCGACCTGATCTACCCCCTTCCGACTATCTATTTTCAAGTGCCAGATCCCTTCACTCTTTCTTCCGAAGGATTGGGGAACGCAGGTATACATGAGCTGCAGAAAAGTGTTATGCTTCTCATTAGCGAAATGATCAAGGCCCTTCTGGAAGGAAAAGGGGGGAATACTGATGAAATGAATGTTTTGACCAAGGAAATGAATAGTAAATTCCCGGCACGAGGCAGCACCACCCTCATTAGAGTCGAAATACTTTCACTTCCCGTTGTCAAGGCGCCTCATTCGGTCCAAAAACCGGCGATCCTGAATGGCCTTGAAGGGAAGGCGCTTGCACTTGTCCGCAAGTTTTCGAAGGATGGATGAAGAAGCACGACTAATCCTGTCAAAAAAGGGAGATTCGAAACATGACCATAAGCAAAGAACTGCTCGATATTCTCGCCTGCCCGAAATGCAAGGGAGAAATCAACCTCAACGAGGAAGGAAACGGGCTCATTTGTGGCCATTGTAAACTCCTCTATGAAATCAGGGATGACATCCCTATCATGCTGATCGATGAGGCAAAACCCATCGGGAATGACCCCCTGTCAGAGTCATAGGCCCAACTCCTTCTCATGAAGAAAAAAAGCAATCCATGGCACCGTCTGGGGTATCGGGCAGTCCACCTGTCGGTACGATCCTATCTTCTGCTGTCGCGGTCCTTTCCCTTGAGGACATGGCTGCACCTTGGGAAGGTCCTGGGTCGCATGATCTATTTCCTGGACTTGCATCACAGAAGGATCTCCATGAGAAACCTTCGCTTTGCATTCGACGACCAAAAAGATAAAAGGGAAATGCGGGCGATTGTCAGAAAGAACTTCGAACAATTCGGGATGATAGGAAATGAATGGATGCGGTTGAGGAATACCGATAAAACCACGATCAGGGAACTTGTTCGGGTTGAAGGCAAAGAGCATTTGGATGGTGCCAGGCGAAAAAGCCCGTCCGTCATCCTCCTGGGTGCCCACTTCGGAAACTGGGAATATGCCCACGCCTACTACTCAAGTACGATCAACAAGCTCAATTTCATAGTACGTTCCATAGACAACCCCCTTATCGAGAAGGAACGATTAAAGAACAATAAACCATTCGGCATAAGGATTCTCTACAAGGAAAATGGATTAAGACAGGCCATAAGAAACCTCAAGCGTGGGGAGGACCTCGTCATCTTCGCCGACAGAAAGGAGACCTACAAACAGATTATTCCCTGCCGTTTTTTCGGCAAAAAGACAGCAACCATGACACTGGTCCCCGCCCTTGCTAGAAAATACCGGATACCGGTTGTACCCATGTTCATAGTACGTTCGAGAGACCTTATTCATCACCGCCTCGTATTTCTTCCGGAGCTCCCCGTTGCCTATGACAAGGACAAAAAGGAAAGCATCAATGAAGCGACCCAGCATCAGAGTGCCATCATAGAAAAGATGATCGCGGATCATCCTGACCATTGGATCTGGCTCCACAAGAGATGGAAAAAATACCATCCCTACCTTTATCCGGAGGACATGGCACGCCGGGCACGCCGAAAGGCCAGGAGAATAGCTCGCTTGAACAGGATAAAAAATTCCAGCGATGTCAATCCTTGAGGCACTCGCAGACTTGCTATGATGGAAAAAATTTCCATTTTGATGTATCACCAGGTGGGTGAGTTTGAACGCCCCGATAACCACCGGGCCACCTTTTGCCACATTCGGAGGTTCAAGGCCCAAATGGCCTATCTCCACTATTCGGGCTACAGGGTCCTATCCCTTCAGGCCGCCCTCGATGGTCTTTTCGGAAACGGAAAATTGCCCCGCCATTCCGTTGTACTGACTTTTGATGACGGGTATGAAAATTTCAGTCAGAATGCCTTCCCGGTCCTGCAGCGCTATGGTTACCCGGCCACCGTATTTCTCGTCTCCGAACTACTGGGTCGCAATGCGAAGTGGCTGGCCGAAGACGGACGACACGCACCTGACCTCATGGGCAAAGAGACCATAAAGAAATTGCGATCAAGTAATATTGTTTTTGGTTCCCACACGTTGACGCACCCACTCCTCACCCGGATTGACCCGGCAAGACAAGCCCGCGAAATCGTTGACAGCAAATCCGCCCTGGAAGACCTGCTTGGTGAAGAAGTGAAGTTCTTCTGCTATCCTGCCGGGGACTACGATGAGAATGCGGTCAAACTGGTCAGGAAGGCGGGCTATACAGCTGCATTGACGTGCGATCGCGGTGCGGCCACCCCTTCCGAGGACCCGCTCACCCTGCCGAGAAAGGCCATCTCGTTCGGTGACAGCCTCATCGGATACTTCTGGAAGCTTCACATGAAACACAAGAAAAAGATGCAGAAGAAAAAGGGTCCATGATCGATTCCCTTCATATCATTGGGAGCCGGCAAATTGGCGGTGCGGAACGATTTCTCATGAGATTGGTCGGTGAACTGAATCAACATGATCACCGGGCAGTCGCGCTCATCCGGCCCAACAGTCCTCTGCGCTCAGCCCTCGACGGCAAAATTGAACAGGCCCATGTCCCTATGCGAAACGGATGGGATCTCCCGTCAATGCTGGCCATTCGCCGCTTTATCAACAAGCGGCGACCTCAAATCGTCCAGACCTACATGGGACGTGCAACGAGATTGACCCACATTCCTTCCAAATCCAATGCCATCCATGTGGCGAGGTTGGGCGGATACTATAAGATCAAGGGTTATTATGAGCATGCGGACGCCTGGGTTGGGAACACCCGTGGACTGTGTGACTATCTCATAAAGAACGGAATTCCCGCAAACCGGGTGTATCTCATCGGCAACTTCACTGATGTCCTGCCGCCGGCCCCTCCAGAGGAGTTGAACGCGCTGAGACGCTCCCTATCCATCCCCGTTGAGGCCTTCATTCTCTTTTCATTGGGCCGTTTCAACCACCAAAAAGGATTTGAAGATCTCCTGGAAGCCTTCTCTCTCCTTCCTCGGCGCATTGATTCACGGCCCCTTTACCTGTGTATAGCAGGCGACGGGCCCCTGAACGAGGCACTTCGATCTCAGGCCGATCGTCTTGAAATCCAGGATCGTGTCGTGTGGCTGGGATGGCAGGATAACCCCGGCGCCTACTTCGACCTTTCTGATATCCTGATTTGCTCTTCCCGCCACGAAACACTTGGAAATGTTATTCTGGAGGCCTGGTCCCATAACCTGCCGGTTGTTTCCACCATGGCGCCCGGACCAATGGAAATCATCAAAGATGGCGAAAACGGCATCCTTGTTCCCAGTCGCAATCCAGGATTACTTGCAGATGGTGTGGAAAAGGTTCTCGAGGCAGGGCCGCCCCTTTGGTGCACCCTCGCCGAACAGGGTATGCGGACACTGCTGGCTCATCACTCAAAAGAAGCAGTTGTCAAAAATTACCTGGAGCTGTATGAAGAACTCACTGAAAAGGGTGTGTGACTCTATATTGATCTGAAATGAAAAAGATTCTCATCATACGACCCAGCTCCATCGGAGATATCGTCATGGCCTCTCCGATGATCAATGCCCTGAAGAAAGGACTCCCGAACGCGCGTATTTCCTGGCTTGTGGATCCCTCGGCGATTGATCTTTTGCGATTCAACCCTCATCTTGATGAGGTGATTCCCTGGGACAAGGACAAATGGAAAGGGTTCTGGAAAAAAGGGCACCTCATAGCCTTTTTGCGAGAGGTATTCCGTTTCTCAAGGGAAATGCGGGCTCGCCATTTTGATCTTACCCTTGACGCTCAAGGGCTATTGAGAAGTCGCATTCTCGCCCGGCTTTCCTGTGCCCACAAGCGAGTCGGTTTTGAATCCAAGGAACCCGGCCGCTTTTTCATGACACGAATCATTTCACGCGGCCCCAACAATAAACGCATGGGCTCTGAATACGAACATATGATGCGGGAATTGGGTATCCCTCCCTCCCCTTTTATTTCGAACCTGGTCCTCTCTGAAAGGGATGTGGCAGCCGGGCAGCGGGCAATCAGGGAAGCCGGAATCACTGGCGTCTATGCAGTCATCTGTCCTTTTACCACCCGTCCCCAGAAACACTGGGTCAGGGAGAGGTGGGGAATCCTCGCAAAAGCAATCCACAGGGATTTTGGTATTCCCACGATCATGCTAGGCGGCCCGGGAGACATGGAAGAGAGCGCCATAATCAAATCAGAGGCATCCGACAGCTTTGTTGATTTCACAGGCAGACTGAGCCTGGCACAGAGTGGTGCCGTCGTAAGAGAAAGTGGTCTGACCATCGGTGTTGATACAGGCCTGACCCATTTGGCGGTCGCCTTTGACCGTCCGACCGTTGCGCTGTTTGGGGCCACCTGTCCCTATCTTTACTCGGAGAACCGGAAGGCCCTTGTTCTCTACAACAAAATGCCATGTTCCCCCTGCAAGAGAAGTCCCGACTGCAACGGGGAGTATACTTGCATGAAAAACATAGACATGGAAGATGTCTTCGAAGCGGCATGGCACGTGTTGAAAAATGTATGAACCATTACACATTCTGCACATAGAGACTGGTAGGCATCTTTACGGCGGTGCCCTGCAGGTTCTCTTCCTCATGGAAGGCCTGGCAAAAAAGGGCTTCCAAAATACGCTGGTTTGCCCCAAAGATAGCGCCATCGGCCCTCGTTCAGTCCCTTTCGCCAAAGTCTTCGAAATACCCATGAGGGGAGAAATGGATCCCGGCATCCTGTTCCATCTTCTGCGTGTCATTCGCAAACACAGTCCTCACCTCGTACATGTCCACAGCCGAAGAGGGGCCGATCTGTGGGGAGGGATTGCGGCAAAGCTCTCTTGTACAAAAGCGGTCATTACGAGACGCGTGGACAATCCTGAGACGCCCTTAATTGCCAGGGCAAAATATGGATTCTACGACCGGATCATCACCATATCTGAGGAGATACGCCGGGTGCTCCTGTCCGAAGGGGTCCCCGAAACAAAATTGACCTGCATACCGAGTGCCGTGGATTATCGACGCTACGTAGGAAAATGCGACCGACAATGGTTCTTAAGTGAATTCGGCCTGGGGCCTGAAGCCAAGGCCGTCGGAGTAATCGCGCAGCTCATTCCCAGAAAAGGCCATCGTTTTTTGATCGAAGCAGCACATGAGATCCTGAGAGCCTGCCCTGAAACGGAATTTCTCTTTTTCGGACAGGGGCCTTTGAGAAAAACCCTGGAAGCCATGTGTTTGCGGAACCAACTTGAAGAGAAAGTTCATTTTCCGGGTTTCCGCAAAGATCTCAGCAAAATCCTCCCCTGTCTTTCCCTGCTGGTCCACCCGGCCACAAGGGAAGGCCTGGGGGTATCATTACTGCAGGCATCCGCCGCAGGTGTCCCCATTGTAGCCTTTAAGGCAGGGGGAATCCCTGAGATTGTCCTTGAGGGCCAAAACGGCTACCTCGTTCAAGTTGGGGATATCGACGCCATGGCCCGCGCTATCATTTTGTTGTTGAAAGACCCTCACAAAGCACGGAGCCTGGGGATGTCAGGTCGTGAAATGGTAATGGAGCGCTTTTCAGTTGATGCCATGGTGGAAGGAAATTCTCGGATTTACGGTCAAATTCATCCTTGAAATGGAGTTGAAATCCAGGTGCAAATAAAAAACCGCGGCTTCTTATTTAGCAAAGGTTCCACATCAGGGTAAAGGGGTGTTTGAGGATTTGACCCGGAACAGGACTATTCGCCCCTTCTTGGGGCTCGTCCATTGTCCAAGCTCAACGAAATTTGCAGGCGATTCCTTTTCTATCTTTTTCAGAAAATCTCGCGAACTACTTTCCTCGTCCCAGAGGTAGTAGTCAAATCCTTTATGCCTCAACAGTCCCGGGGTAAGCGCTTTGTCTTTGAGCCAAGAATCCTGAAAAAAACAAGGAGCCCCGGGGAAATCTTCGTTCGCATAAAAATGGACCAGGTTGATTCGTTTGAAGGATCCCGCCACGGAAACCGCTTTTCTGTTTCCCTCATGAGCAGCGATGAAACGGCCGATTTCCCGCCACACGAACTTGTTGCCTCCCCGACCCGAAATTAGGTTGAACGGTAGAACGACCAGGATAATGGCGATAAATAGGGCCACATGGACAATGGAAGCCCTCCACTTAAGTCGAGCTGCCAGGAAATCCGAAATCCTCACCACACCGAATCCCATAAAAACCAGAGACGGAATCAACAGCAGCGCCGTATGCCTGCTTTGAACAGCCCAATTATAAATGCCCTGCCCATAAAGGATTCCAACGGCGCCCGCTGACAGGGAAACGAGATAGGTCAAACGGGGATCTCTGGCTACCTTTCCTTTCAACCCAAAAAGGCCGACGATAAAGACTAAAAAAAATGGATATGAAAATGACCTCAATATCTGCCTCACGACCGATCCCAGGGCAAGCAACCAGACAAGACGACGGACGGTTCTCAGAAAATAGGGGCTGAAGCCGGGCAGCCATTTGTTTTCAAGAACTATCAGGTTCTTCTGAAGATCGTTGTAACGGCCGGCCAAGCCGTTTATCCTGGACATTAAGGACTGAAACGGGATTATTCTGAGAATGTCCCGCTTAAAAAAAGTGGCATAGCCGAAAACGAACAACCCCAACACCAAGATCGGGCACGTGAAAAACAAGAGACGTTTTCCTTTCCCGCTCCCGGGGGAAAAAACAAGATAAACAATGGAACCCATAACAAACAGAAGGCCTTCCACCCTCGCCCATGTGGCCATGAGAAAGAACAGGCAAGAAATGACCAGATAAAGCGCTTTTTTCCCCCTCATCTGTTTCACAAAGAAAAAAAGGCCCATGGCGGCGAAAAACCAAAAAACGGGGCCCCTTATGACTGAATGAGAATGTCCCACGAACTTCGGCATTACGGAAAAGATCAGGAGGGCGAGGAGGCTATGTGGTTCGTCCAGGAATTCTCGCAGGAGTAAATAGAGCGGAATCATGGTCATAATCGAAAAAACAATGGAGACGGCGCTTGCAGCAATGACCCAATGGCCAAAGGCCTTGTAAAAAAGAACGATGAGAAGGGGGTAATTGGAAAGGTAAGAATAGCATTCTGTCACTGAATCCGTAAGACCATAATAGAGGGCTTTGGCCTGCTGGATATAAAGGGTGCCGTCGGGGTTTATTACTGGATCGAGATGAAAGGAGTAGAGTCTGAAAAAAAGGCCGATGAGGAGCACCAAAAAGAGGCCCAGCCACCTCCGACGCTGTGTGAATGTTTCGTGATGATCTTTAAGTTCTTGGCTCATTTTAGTCCAGGGCGCCATGCTGGCAGGCGTGACAATCGACCTTGAATGAATATTTTTTGTGCAAAGTACTTATTCTACCTTTCCTAGTCAAGGGAAATGGTCCTTACAACGACCCCCCGCTCATCCTCTCCGGGAAGATGACCCCGTCGATTTGCCCGGAAATGCCTCATCCTGACTGCTTCGACCTTGACACAACGGATAGCTTCTCCTACACTTCCCCACATGCACAAGGACCTCTCAGGCGCGGAATGATGGCCCATGGGCACGATGATGACTGCCAGCCAAGTTGCCTTATTCACCGGAGCTCAGGAGGAGAGATTGAGGGTCTTTTTCAGACGCTTTCTCATGGTGCACTTGGCACCCAACCCCAACATGGACAGCTATTTGAAGTTTACGCCTCCAGAAGCCTTGGCGCTCTTTACTGGCTGCCCTTAAACCCCAAATGGGCGTCCATATCCTCCGGTGTGTTTAGAAAGCGTCTGAAAAAGAGTGTCAGGTTCTCCTCCACTTCGTTGCCCATAGGCTGCCGCTTGCGGCATAAAACAGCTTTTTACGAAGTCATCAATGTTGATGAGCCGGTAACTGAAAGTTTAGAAAAAACTAATTTATCCATCATAAACCATTATATGTTATATTTAGATAAAAGCAAAAGTGGCATTTCATAGGACACCAAGGGGCCTCGGTTATGGGTAAAAAAAACGGAATAAGCGATAACTGGTCTCTTTTCCGAAAGCCCCAATTGGCTTTCAAGAAACGCATGAGAAAGGCTCACCGGCTTTTCAAGGGTTTTCCTGTTATAAACTATGATTGTATAGTGGATATCGGAGCGAATACAGGCTCTTTTACTGACGATGCATTGGCATATTTCCGTCCCAAGCGGGTGTGTCTGGTTGAGGCTGATCCGGAATTTGCCAGAGGCCTGCGGCAGAAGTACGCAAGTAACCCCGCATGCACCATTGTGGAAGCCGCAATTACCAACCGGTCAGGGGTTGTTACATTCCGCATCAACAGCCACAAGGATTCAAGCTCCATACTTCCCATAAATCCGATTTCTTCATTGGCGTTTGGTATGGACATGAGGGAATTGAAGGGGATATCCGTCTCGGCCCTTTCGCTGAACGATCTTTTTGAACGGGAGAGTATCACGGATGCTGCTTTGATGAAGGTGGACATACAAGGTGCTGAAAAACTCCTTATTGAAGGAGGACGAAATGCCCTGAGGAAAACCCGGTGTATCTATATGGAGGTCGTTTTTGAGGAGTTTTACAAGGGTTGCGCCCAATTCGATGAACTTCACGCCCTTCTCAGAGGAGAGGGTTTCAAATTGCGTTCTTTTCACAAATCAAGGATTGGAAGTGATGGCGCCATGGCCTATTCCAATGGCCTTTTCATCAACAGGCGCTTTTTCCAAAACACTCACGAGAAAAGACACCCTAATAAATGAACTCAAAACATTTTTCTATCGAGCCCTCAAGCTCCCTGATTCGCGTTCTAGCGCTAACGCGAAAACCCAAATCCCCCAGTTTTGAACAACGCGTATTAAATTTTAGGGAGTTTCTCAAACAACACGGCATTGAGGTGACCTCGGAAACAATCCCGAAAAAATACTCTGACAGATGGAGGCTTATTAGGAAACTTGGCCAATACGATATCGTGTGGTTACATAAACACCTCGTATCTTTTCCGGAGATCAAGGCATGGCGTCGCGCTGCAAAGAGGATTATCTTTGACTTTGATGATCCCATTTTTACTGGAAGTGACGGGCCCAGCGCCACCAGGCGCTTCAAGTTTTCGAGTGTTTTGCGTTCCTGTGACCTCTCACTGACGTCAAGCGAATATTTGGCAAGAGAAGCCAGGCCGTTCTGCCGGGACGTTCGAATCGTACCCATGGCCATAGATCTGCCGGTCTCGCCGCCACCCGAGAAAGAGACCAACAATGGCACACTTCTTCTTTGGCTTGGATCCAGAGCTACCATTCCCTACCTGCAGAAAATCCAGCCTGCTTTGGATACCGATGTCCTAGCCACTCTGAACATCTCTCTTCGAATCGTCTCCCACGAGCCTCTCAAATTCAACCAACTTAAGATGGATTTCCGGAAATGGTCTTTTGAAGAAGAACGTCGCGCCTTGAATCAATGCCACATCGGTCTTTGTCCCATGCCAGACACTACTTGGACCGAGGGTAAAAGCCCATACAAGATATTGCAGTATATGGCCTATGGCATTCCCTGGGTTGGCTCTTCCGTAGGAGAAAACCGTATCATGGCCGGAGGCAAAGGCGAACCTGCGCGAGGTCTTTTAGCGGAAAGGCCTGACCAGTGGGTTGCGGCCATAAGACATCTGGCAGGCGATAATCTCCTGCGCCGAAAAATGGGTCGGGCGGGTAGAAAATTCACAGAACTCCACCATGAGCGCACGTTTCTTGCCTCCCGTTTGGCTGATATTCTCCAGGACCTGGCATTGAAGCCGCGGAAAACGGACCGGAGAATCTAGTTCTTGGCTTTTCAAGAAAAATCCATAGGCATCTTTATTCCCTCTTTCGGGGACGGTGGCGCTGAACGCATGCTGATCAACCTCTCAAGGGGTTTTGTTCTGAAAGGACTGAAGGTGGATTTCTTGATCGGTGCTGCCAAAGGCCCCTACATTTCCACTCTCCCTTCAAGCGTCCGGATCGTGGAACTGAGTGGCACCGGCTCGGACAGAATCGTTGGGGCTGTGGTCAATTATCTCAAGGAAAACCGGCCCGACGTTCTTCTTTGCACCAAACGTGGCGATCGTGAGGCACTCCTGGCAAGGGAGATGGCGGGTGTTCAGACCAGGATAGCATTGAGGACCGGGACCACCGTCACACAAAGGGACAGGGCAAAAAACGTCTTCAAGAAGTGGCGGACCCGTCGTAAGATGCGGAAGACCTATTCCCAGGCGGATATCGTTGTGGCCGTTTCCCATGGAGTGGCAAAAGACCTGGCACTCATTACGCGGTTGCCTCCGGGCAAGATCTCTGTTATTCCTAATCCGGTCGTAACCCCTGAACTCATGGACTTGTCCAAGGCACCTTTAGATCACCCCTGGTTCCACCAGGGCAGCCCACCGGTTATCCTTGGTGCTGGGGGGCTCCGCCGTGCAAAGGATTTTCCAACCCTGCTCAAGGCCTTTGCGAGAATGCGGCGGGATCAGCCCTCCCGATTGATGATCCTGGGCGAAGGAAGGCAGAGACGCCGCCTGGAAAGACTCGCGGAAAAACTGAGGGTAAAAGAAGATTTTATGCTGCCCGGATTTGTGGAAAACCCTTATGCCTATATGGCAAGAGCAGGGCTGTTTGTCCTGTCCTCCTTATGGGAGGGTTCACCGAACGTGCTCACAGAGGCCCTGGCAGTCGGGACCCCGGTCGTATCCACCGATTGCGAGAGCGGGCCAAGTGAGATCCTGCAAAACGGCCGTTTCGGACCTTTGGTGCCTGTTGGACAGGTGGATGCCATGGCCCATGCGATGTTGGAAACCATAAGAAATCCTCTGGACGGCCGAATTCTTCGATCGGCAACCAGAGCCTACAGCCTGGAGAAAAGCGTCGAAAAATACATCTCGGTCCTGGGGCTTGGTGAAGTTACAGACAAAACTAATGGCAATGCCAATGGAACCAACTGACCCCAAAATCCATATCGCATTTTTCATGGCTTCCCTTAGCAACGGCGGCATAGGGAAGATGCGGGTTCACCTTACCAGCGAGTTGGTAAAACGTGGAGTAAAGGTGGACCTGCTGCTGGGGAGAGAAGAAGGCCCTTACCTTCAAAATGTGGATCCCAACGTACGCATTGTCAAACTCGGGACCTCCCATGCCGTCAGGAGCCTGCCCAAGTTGGTCCGTTACCTGCGCCGTGAACACCCGGCTGTCCTCGTCACCGAGAGGATACGGGTGAATGTGGCTGCCATCCGTGCGCGTCGATTCGCCCGCGTCGAAACCCGTATCTATGCCGGTATCCACACGGCCATGTCTCGCGAGATCAGGAATCTCAGACCCGAAAAGCGAAAAACCCATTTTCCCCTTATGCGGCGTTATTATCCTCAAAACGATGGATACATAGCCATTTCCAAAGGTGTTGCAGAGGATCTCATCAATATGATCGATGTGCCTGCCGGGAAGATTCACGTGGTGTACAACCCGGTGGTGACAAAGGATCTCCTCACCAAGGCCCGGGAGCCGCTCGATCATCCCTGGTTTCTGCCGGGAGAGCCGCCTGTCATCCTGGGAACAGGGAGGCTCGAACCCCAGAAGGATTTTCCTACCTTGGTTCAGGCATTTGCTTTGTTACGCAAATCAAAGTCCTGCAGGCTGGTCATCCTCGGTGAGGGAGGAGAACGCAACAGCTTGGAAGCTCTCGCCTTTCGGCTCGGCATAAAAGATGATCTCCAATTGCCGGGGTTTGTCGCCAATCCTTACACGTTCATGGCCAGGGCCAATGTGTTTGTCCTTTCATCTGCCTGGGAAGGTTTCGGGAATGTTATTCCTGAAGCCATGGCGGTCGGAACCCCTGTGGTCTCCACGAACTGCAAAAACGGCCCCAAGGAAATCCTGCAAAATGGCCGCTTCGGCCCCCTTGTGCCTGTGGGCGACAGGGACGCGCTGGCCGACGCCATTGCAAAAACCCTCGATAACCCTCTCTCGGGACACGTGCTTCAAACTGCGGTGAGCCGATTTACGCCCGAGGCATGTGCAGACGCCTACCTTGCGGCACTGGGTTTTGAGAGAAACCTAACACAGGATCAATATTAAAAAGGAACTTTATATCTCTCATTTAAGCATTTATAATATTGCTGTTTTATTGGCAACATCCGGCCACAGTGGCGTTGATCGCCTCATGAAAAACCTGATCCCGGCCCTGTCGGCTGAAGGCGTGGCAGTGGATCTGCTCCACGTAAAAAATCACGGTCCTTACCTGCAGAGGGTCCCGGAAAATGTCCGTGTGGTGGATCTTGGCGCCGCACATTCCTATTCCTGTCTCCCACCGGTCATGCGGTATTTGCGGAAGAAATGTCCGCATGTCCTGCTCTCCGACAAGGATAGGGTCAACCGCATTTCCCTGATGGCAAAAAGGCTGGGGCGGGTTTCAACCAGAGTCGCCGTCAGGACAGGGACCACTGTTTCAAAAGACCTTGAAGGAAAAGGGATCCTCCACCGTTTGGCCCATTACCTCTCCATGCACTACCTCTACCGTAAGGCGGACGCCATCATCGTCCCTTCAAAGGGGGTGGCCCTGGATCTTTCCCGGTTTGCATCGATCCCCATAGAACGAATCAGCGTCGTGCCCAATCCGATCGTCACTCCCGGTCTTCTGTGTGAAGCCGAAGAACCATTGGATCATCCCTGGTTTTCCAATCGAGAGGTGCCCATCATACTCGGCGTCGGAGAACTCTGTGCCAGAAAAGATTTCTACACGTTGATCCATGCATTTGCCAAGGTTCAACGCCGTCTCCCCAGCAAACTCCTGCTCATCGGCGAGGGGCGCCACCGTGCCAAACTTGAGGCACTCGTAAGGGAGCTTGGACTGACGGATCTCGTTTCCATGCCGGGATTCATAGAGAATCCCTTTCCGTATATGAGAAAAAGCGACCTGCTCGTTCAGACATCCATTTACGAGGGTTTTGGAAACGTCCTGGTGGAGGCCATGGCGCTCGGCACACCCGTCGTTTCGACCGACTGCCCAAGCGGGCCGAGGGAAATTCTGAAAAACGGCCGTTTCGGATCCCTTGTGAATGTGGGTGACGTCGATGGCTTAGCCAGGGCCATTGTTGACACAATCCGTCACCCTCTCCCCGTCTCCCTGCTTCAAGAGGCTGCGGATGAATACGCCCTTCCCGCTATTACAAAGGCTTACATCAAGGTCCTGGATGTTGAAAAACCTGATTCCATCGGAGAAACCCACTGATGTGCGGGATATGCGGGATCTATTTACAGGATGGCCCTGTTGACCCCAATCACCTGCTCAAGGCCGCTCAGAAGCTTCAACACCGGGGCCCCGACCGAACCGGGAGTTTTCTTGACGGCCCTGTAGGTTTGGCCCACACCCGCCTCTCCATCATCGATCTTTCGGGTGGCGATCAGCCCCTATTCGCCCAAAACAGGGAACTGGTGCTCATAGCCAACGGCGAAATCTACAATTACGTGGAACTGCGCCGGGAACTCAAGAAAAAGGGGCACCAATTCGAGACCCGGTCCGATTCGGAGGTCATTCTTCACGCCTACAGGGAGTACGGATCAGCCTTTCTGGAACACCTGAACGGCATGTTTGCTTTTGCCCTTTACGACAAGGCCAGGAAGGAACTCCTCCTCGCCCGTGACCGCCTTGGCATCAAGCCCCTCTTCATTTCTCACCTTCCCCGCGGTCTCGCATTCGCCTCGGAACTCAAGGCCCTTTTTTCCCTCAACTCAGAAGATCCCCGGATTGACCCGGTCGGGCTGGCAGCGTATCTCCAAAACCAGTTCGCCACGGAAACCACCACCGTTGTCAAAGACGTGGAGAGGGTCCTGCCCGGGGAAGCCGTGGTCCTGCGACAAGGTCGAATTGCAAAGAGATGGCGCTACTGGTCACCTCTCAAGGTCAAGCCCGTGACAATGGATCTTGCGGAGGCCCGGGAATGCTTTGACGCGATAATGACGGATGTCATGGTCGAACATATACGTTCCGATGTCCCCTTCGGCCTGTTCCTTTCCGGAGGCGTGGACTCGTCCATCCTGCTGGCACTACTGAACCATCATGCAAACAAACCCTTGAGAACCTTTTCCGTGGGTTTTTCCGGCACGCGCATCAGGGATGAATTGCCGGTTGCGGAAAGCCTTGCCAAGCGTTTCGCAACCCGGCACACCGCCATAAGGCCCACACCCGAAGACATCTTTGACAGCCTCCCCCTCACCGTCTGGGCGGCCGACGAGCTTATGCGCGACTACGCTAACCTTCCGACTGTCCTTCTTGCAAAGGCGGCCGGTGCGGAACTCAAAGTGGTTTTTTCGGGCGAAGGGGGAGACGAGGTGTTTGCGGGTTACGGCCGCTATCGGTCATCGGTTGTGGAGAGGTGGCTCAAAGGAATGATGGCCCCTGGTTCAGGTGGGTTTCGAACCCGCGGAACCCTTCGTGGTTCCTGGCCCCGTCGCCTCTTCCAGGAAGATCTCCTTGAGGCCGCAAGATCGGCCCGTGACCCCTTTGTCCGCGCCTGGAAATGTTCCCCTCAAGGATGGAGTGATCTTCAGCGGATGCAGTATGTTGATCTTACCACCGCTCTCCCCGACAATCTTCTGGTCAAGCTCGACCGAATGCTCATGGCATGGAGCCTGGAAGGCCGTGTCCCTTTTCTCGACCACCGTGTGGTGGAGTTCGGTCTGAGCCTGCCTGATCACCTGAAGGTTATGGGAAAACAGGGGAAATTTTTTCTCAAGAAATGGGCTTCCCGCTTCCTGCCTGAAGACCATCTGTTTACCCCCAAACACGGCTTTCATGTGCCGGTGGGTGAGTGGCTCAAAGGGGACCTGCTCGATCGCTTGCAGAATGTGCTCCCCCGACATCCTGCGATTCGTCAATGGTTCCGAGTTCCTGGCGTAGAGGAGCTGATCGGCAGGTGCCGCATGTCGGGCCCCACGAGTCGCACGGTCTGGGCCCTGTTTCAATTCGCCCTTTGGCACCAGATCTTCATTGTCGAGAAAGGCCGCAGACCACCTGAACGCATGGACCCGGTGAAGATGATTTCACGATGAGGCTCCACGACGAAACCACCGGCAGGATAGCCGTTTTCGTCTCCTTTTCCGGTTCCGGAGGGGTAGAGCGAATGATCCTGAATCTCTTGAAGGGTCTTGTTGATCTGGGAATCCCTCTGGACCTCGTACCCGTTAAGATGGAAGGCACCCATATCAGATCGCTTCCACCGGAGGTGAGGGTCGTGGATCCGGGTTCATCACATACCCTGAGCACTCTCCCCGGACTCGTAAGATACCTGAAAACCGAACGGCCGACGGCTCTTCTGGCGGCAAAAGACCGCGCCAACCAGACGGCCGTCATGGCCCGCTATCTGGCAGGTGTCCCCACGCGCCTTGTATTACGCATGGGGACCACCCTATCGGGGGCCATGGCCGGGCGAAGTCGTCTCAAGGAGCGCTTCTGGTATTTGCGCATGCGGTTTCTATATCCTCATGCCGACGCGGTTGTGGCCGTCTCAAGGGGCGTGGCAAATGATCTGGAAACCAGGGCTTTTCTCCCCCCTTCCCTTTTGCAGGTCATTGAAAATCCCGTAATCACACCGGAACTCCTTTCAATGGCCGATGAACCACTCGATCACTTCTGGTTTCAGGACAGGGATTGCCCTGTAATCATCGGCGTCGGCCGCCTCACCCGGCAGAAGGACTTCATAACGCTTGTGCGGGCATTTGCAAAGGTGAGAAAGTCAAGGCCCTGTCGCCTCGTCCTGCTGGGCGAGGGTCGCGACAGGTTCAGGATTGAAAAACTTGCCAATGAATTGGGAATCAGGAGCGACGTGGATCTCCCTGGATTCGTAAACAACCCCTATACCTATATGAGTAAGGCCGCGTTGTTTGCCCTTTCCTCCGCATGGGAAGGATCTCCCAATGTGTTGACGGAGGCCCTGGCATTGGGGACCCCGGTGGTCGCCACCGACTGCCCCAGCGGTCCCAGGGAGGTCCTGGAAAACGGGCGTTACGGCCCGCTCGTGCCCATTGGAGACCCGGAGGCTCTGGCCGATGCCATAGTTTCCACCCTGGACGCCCCCATTAAAAAAAACCTTTTGAAAAGCGCCGTGCGTGCTTATACTGTGGAGATAAGCAGCAAACGGTATCTTGATGTGCTGCTTGGAAAGGAATCAGATGCTCCTATCCCTGCGGTATAAGTTTCTCTTTATCCATATCGCCAAGACAGGCGGCACGAGCATCCGTGCGGCCCTGCGGCCCTACAAATGGAAAGACCCTTACCGCATACCCCAGTTTCTGTGCAGCCGCATCAGCTCCCTTTCGAACCATCGCCTGGCCTGCAGGATTCCCCGTCATGCAAAGGCCATCGCAGCCTATGAAATGCTCCCCCGCGAGTTCTATGATGACCTCTTCAAATTTGCCTTTGTCAGAAACCCATGGGACCTGCAGGTCAGTTCCTATCACCACATCCAAAGAGAACGGCCCCACTTCCTCCAGGATATTGCTGATTTTGAAGGTTTTCTCAAATGGAAGCTGGACCCGACCCGGCCATACCACTATATCATCGATACATCCATCGAGCTGCAGTCGGACTACCTGGTGGATCTCGATGAGAATATCATTGTCGATTTCATTGGCCGATATGAACGCCTGGAGACTGATTTTCACGAAGCGTGTGAGAGGATAGGGATCAAAACGCCCAAGCTACCCCATAAGCGGCAGGCCAGGGATCGCAAGGCCTATCAGAAATACTACACGGAGGAGACGGCGGAAATCGTGTCCACGCATTTCAGGCGGGATATCGAGAAGTTCGACTATGCCTTTTGATGATCCATTGGACCGCCTCCAATAGATCTTTTGCCACATACAGCGGTTTTGTCGAAGAACCCGGGAGCAGGTAATCCCTTTCGCCCCGCCCATAACCGGTGAGGACAAGCACTCCCTTTAGACCTGCGCTGCGAGCCATTTCCAGGTCCTGGCACCGGTCGCCGACAACGTACGATCGGGTCCTATCTATTTCCAATTTCCGGCAGGCCTGTGCTATGAGGCCCGTTTCCGGCTTTCGGCAATCGCATTTCACACTGTATTCAGGAACAGCGCCCCTGGGATGATGGGGGCAAAAAAATATTCCATCGAGCCTGGCCCCATCCTTCTCAAGCATTTTCTCCATCTTGCTATGGATCTCATACACCAGTTCCAGCGGGAAATAACCCCTGGCCACGCCCGATTGATTTGAAACGACGATGCTTAGGAAGCCGTTTGCATTGAGGAGCCTTATGGCCTCTGCAGCTCCGGGTAGCAGGAAAAACCTGCTCGGGTGATTGATATATCCCATCTGTTCGTTGATGGTTCCATCACGGTCAAGGAAAACCGCCGGTTTTTTCATCTGATCATCCATGTCCGCCTTTCATTTAAGATTTGATGGTTTTTTCACAGCCATCAAATCTCTCCCTCACCAATTCGAAGAATTTTTTCCCGCCGTCCAACAAGGTAAATGCAATGTCCAAATAGCCTATGGCAGGTTCCCTATGACGTGCGGATTGGATTTTGACCCAGTCTTTTGCCGTGGTAACAGCGTAATGGGCCTTCAGCGTTTCTTTCTTGAT
>CAYOIU010000025.1:0-11194 GCA_964404085.1 uncultured Desulfobacteraceae bacterium
CTATGAGAAAGTGTCCGAAAAAGACCCTCAGGCCTCCTCCTGAGTTGCGGTGAATGAGGCGACTTCGTTAGAAGTCCGTCCATGAATTTTTTTACAATTCTATCAATAACGGGAAGAAAAGGATGAACAATCTACATGGATACCAGAATACAATAGAGCAACCAAAAAGGTCAAAGAGAAAACAATAGGGCGCAGATTATATGAAGGTTGTTGATTTGATGTCGGCAAAAATTGTTTGACAAAAGTAAACAGTGGCGTTATGTGCACAAGAGGTGCCAAAAAAGGGGGACATCCATGACGGACAGAAAGATCTCTGAAGATATCAAGGCCCTCAACCTGGGCAGCCAGATTAAGGAATTGCGTTTGAAACGTGGGTTGACGCTCCAGAATATGGCTGATCTCACCGGGTTATCCAAGCCACTGCTCTCACAGATCGAAAATGATGTGACGCTGCCCCCCATAGCGACCCTCCTCAAAATCGCCAAGGCCCTGGGAAAAAGGCTGGGAGATTTTTTCCAGGAGACAGTGTCCCCCCACGAGCGCATTGTCGTCGTTCGCCAGGAGGAGCGCAGGGCGACCATGCGGCGACTTCCCGAAGGACCTGAGAAGGTCGGATACCGGTATGAATCCCTGGCCTACCCCATGAGGGAAAAACGCATGGAACCCTTTATCGTTGAGATTGAACCCAAAGAAGGCGGTAGGGCGCCGGTGTATCAACACAACGGAGAGGAATTCCTCTTCGTCCTTGAAGGGGAAATGGAATTCAGGGGGGGCGATCGGGTCATTGTTCTTGGCCCGGGCGACAGTCTCTATTTTGATTCCAAGGTACCTCATGCCCTGAGGGGGTTGGGTGGAAAGAAAGTCAGGGTGATGGCGGTGATCTATACGCCTGAGTAATGATCCGGATTCAGCCTGATGACTTCATTGGAAGCTGGTTTATGCCGCAAACGGCAACCTATGAGTTACGAAGTGGAACCGAACCTGACAATCTTTTTCAAATGCTTTCTAAACACTCCACCCACCCAAGTGCACTATGAGAAAGCACATGAAAAAGATTCTCAGATCCGCTTCCTTGAACGCGTTAAATAAGGCGACTTCGTTAGAAGAGGACACAATATGGAAGAGATAAGATTTCACGGAAGGGGAGGGCAGGGTGCTGTTATCGGTTCCGAAGTGCTGGCACATGCCTTTTTCATTGAGGACAAGTTTGTACAGGCCTTTCCTGCCTTCGGGGTGGAACGGCGGGGTGCACCGGTGTTGTCCTTTTGCCGGGTAGACGAAAAACCCATTCACCATCGCTGTCAGATCTATGAGCCGGATCACGTGATCGTGCTGGATTCATCACTTCTGGACAGTGTGGATGTGACACAGGGCCTGAGAGAGCACGGGACGGTTCTGATCAATGGAAAGAAGGGGTTGGAATACTACAGGGACACTATTGACGCAAAGTATGCTGTTTATGTTGTTAATGCCGGGGCCATTGCGGTTCAACACCGGTTGGGCTCTCCTGCCAACCCCATCGTCAATACCGCCATCCTGGGAGCTTTTTCGAAATCTTCCGGGCTGGTGGGCCTGGAAGCGGTGGAACAGGCTATCGAGGAGTATGTTCCGGTCAACAAAGAAGACAACAGGCGTGCGGCCCGGGATGCCTACGAAAAGGTTTCCGCGGCCTAGCCCGGATTTCTCATCCCTCGATATGCGGGCCAAGAGAAAAACGCTGTTGGAGGACGCTGGTTTATGAAAACAAAGAAACGCGGTGAAATGGCTGTTGGTTACGATATCAAGACTTGGCGTGATTTTCCGCCCATGAACGTATCCATGGGCAATATGCTCCACAACAAGACAGGGAGCTGGCGCTTTATCAAGCCCATCTATGAAGACAAGGTCCCGCCATGTCAGAATAGTTGTCCGGCAGGGAACGACATCGAGGCCTGGATCAGGCTCTTGGAGAAAGGTGAGTATGAAAAGGCCTACTGGCACCTGAAACGGGAAGAACCATTTCCCGCCATACTGGGGCGCGTCTGTTTCAGCTTTTGCGAAAACCGGTGCAATCGCGCTCCCCTGGACGAGAGCATCAGCATCCGGGAACTGGAGCGTTTTGTGGGAGGGCAGGTCCCCCTTTCATCGACTCATCCGGATCTTCCCGGCCTTAACGGGAAAAGTCTCTGCGTCATAGGCTCCGGTCCTGCGGGGATGTCGGCCGCCTATTTCGGGAGGCTCCTCGGGTTTGAGATTACCATCCTCGAGGCCTTGCCTGAGATGGGCGGGGTCCTCAGGGTGGGGATTCCCGAATACCGGCTACCAAGAGAAATTGTGGAGGCGGAATTCGAGGGTCTCAGGAACATGGGCATTGAGCTGAAACCGGATATGAAAGTGGGAGAGGATATAACCTTTGAGGAAATCCTTCAGCGCTATGATTACGTGTTTGTAGCGCCAGGGGTACATGGCAGCAGGATGCTCCACATCCCCGGGGAAAAAGAGAATCCGAACATCATGAGCGGCCTCGATTTTTTGAGAAGAATAAGCCTGGGAGAGACCGTCGCTGTTGGCAACCGGGTGGCCGTCATCGGCGGCGGCAACACGGCCATTGACACGGCAAGGTCGGCAATACGCCTGGGTTCTGAAGTCACCGTCATCTACAGGCGTACGGAAGCGGAGATGCCCGCCCATCCGGAGGAGATCACAGCGGCGCGTGAAGAGGGCATAGCATTTCGTTTCCTGGCAGCTCCCGAAAAGATCGCGTTGGATGATGAAGGTCAAATCGGCAGGTTGATCTGCTGTGAGATGGAACTGGGCGAGCCCGACGAGAGCGGACGCAGGTGTCCAGTGAAAAAGGAAGGGGCGTGTTTTGAAATTGAGGTCGACACAATGGTCACAGCCATAGGCGAAGTGGCGTCATTTGGACCGATGACCGATCTTCTGACGCGCCACGGAGGGGTCCTCGCAGTGGACGAAAGCCTTTGCGTTACGGCCTTTGAAGACACAAACGGACGGGTTTTTGCGGGTGGAGATATTGTTGATGCACCACACACGGTCGTTCATGCGGTTGCCGCCGGCAAGCGTTCGGCCATAGCCATGGATTGCCACAGAATGGACAAGGATTTCGCTCAGGTCCTTGAACACATCTCCGTGGGCCATGGGCCGGGCTTGAGCTTCTCAGCCTACATGGGCTGGGAACCGCTGAACCCCGTGAAGCAAAACCTGCATTCGATCGTCGAGCCCGAATACATTGTCTATGACTACTTTGAGAAGGCTCCACGGGTCCGAAAAGAGGTGCAAGACCCTCTTGAACGCAAACGGTCTTTCGAATCCTATGGAGGGACTTTCACTCGGGCTCAAGCCCTGGAAGAGGCCGATCGCTGCATCCACTGTGGACGGTGTACGGAGTGCGACAATTGTCTGGTTTTGTGCCCGGACGTGTCGGTGATGGTGAAGAGCGGGGAGGGCTTCGGGTATTCTTACGACTATGACTACTGCAAGGGTTGCGGTATCTGTTTTGTAGAGTGCCCGAGACACGCCGTTACCATGGTGGATGAAGAGACACCCGTTTAGAGCTTTTGACTCTCAGCTATGGGCTGTGAGCTGAATGAGGAGGTCCAATTGAGACAGGTCATTAAAGGAAATTTTGCCGTATCCCACGGTGTTCGGCTGAGCAGGGTCAAGGTCATCTCGGCCTATCCCATCACTCCCCAGACCACCATTGTGGAAGAGATCTCCGAGATGTGCGCCAAGGGGGAACTGGACACAAAATTCATCAAGGTGGAGAGCGAGCATTCGGCTATGGCCGCTGTTGTCGCATCTGAAACCGCAGGCGTCCGCTCTTTCACGGCCACGAGCAGCCAGGGGTTGTTGCTCATGCACGAAGTGCTCCACTGGACCGCAGGGGCAAGGCTCCCCATCGTCCTGACCAATGTGAACCGTGCGGTGGGGCCGGGCTGGAACATATGGGCCGATCAGTCGGATTCCGTCTCCCAGCGGGACACGGGGTGGATTCAAATCTATTGCGAATCCAACCAGGAGGTCCTGGACAGCGTGATTATGGGGTACCGGCTTGCGGAAAAGGTGATGCTCCCGGTGATGGTAAGCTATGATGCATTTTTTCTCAGTCATACTTCAGAGGTGGTCGATGTTCCTGAAGTCAGGGAGGTGGATGCATTTCTCCCTCCCTACGAACCCAGGTACAAACTGGATGTGGACGATCCGAGGATGTTCGGTGGTATGATCGGACCGGAAATCTTCTATGAAGAACGCTATATCCAGCAGCGTGACAGCATGGCCGCGGTTGCCGCTTATGGTGAGGTGTGCAGAGAATTCCAGGACGTTTTCGGGCGAGCCTATGATATATGTGAGAGCTATCGCACGGATGACGCCGATCTGATCGTTGTGACGGCCGGCACCATCACCTCTGTGACCCGACTGGCTGTTGACCAGGCTCGGGCCGAAGGCAAGAAAGTGGGATTAATGAAACTGCGCATGTTCCGTCCTGTGCCGTCTGAGGCCTGGCGGAGGTCGCTCGGTCCGGTCCCACGGGTAGCAGTCATCGACCGCAACCTTTCCGGCGGCCTCGGGGGTGTTTTTGCCAGTGAAATCAGGAGTGCCCTCTACCCGCTGGAAAATCGCCCCCGGGTCTACTCCGTTATTGCGGGTTTAGGCGGTAGGGATGTGACCCCGAAGCATGTGTCCGGTATGATCGAACACATGCTCAAAACAGACCAACCCGTGGACCAACCTGTCTTCTGGGGGTTGAAGGAATAGGAGTGAGATATGCAGAAAACCTTTGATATCCCGCGTGAAAAGATGACACAGGAGGAACTGGTTCAGCCCGGCATGCTCTCATGCCAGGGCTGCGGTGCTTCGCTGGCCATGAAACTTGCCATGAAAGGCCTGGGCAGGGAGACGGTTGTCGTCATTCCCGCGTGTTGCTACAGCATTATAATCGGTGCCTACCCCTATTCAAGTCTGCAGGTTCCGGTTATCCATGTTCTTTTTGAGACCGGTGCCGTTTCAGCCTCCGGCGTCAAGGCGGCCCTTGAAATGCAGGGGCAAAAGGATGTCACGGTCATGGCCTGGGCCGGGGACGGCGGAACCTATGATATCGGTCTCCAATCCCTTTCCGGAGCCGCCGAGCGAAACGACGATATCCTGTATGTATGCTACGACAACGAGGCCTATATGAACACGGGCATACAGCGATCCAGTGCCACACCTCCAGGGGCATGGACCACGACGACGCCCGCAGGCGCCATCAAGGAAGAGCCCAAGAAAGACATGGAAAAGATCATGCTGGCCCATGGCATCCCCTACGTGGCTTCGGCTTCGGTGGCCTATCCGGATGACCTGGTCCGCAAGTTTGAAAAGGCCAAGACCATACGGGGAATGAGGTTCATTCACCTCCTGTCCCCCTGCCCCCCGGGTTGGCGGATCGATTCGGGAAAATCCATTCAGGTCACCCGTATGGCCACCCAATCCAACGTCTTCCCCATCTACGAAGTGGAGGACGGCAAATATACCGTCAATGTGCAACCGCGTGACAAACGTCCGGTTGAAACCTATTTCCGTGCCCAGGGACGATTCCGACAGATGGATGAAGGGATGATTCAGATGGTGCAGGAGCGTGTCGACTGCAGGTGGGAAGAGCTTCTCAAGATGGCCCGCCCGCCCGGTGATGTGTGACATTAAAAGTCCTTATGAAAATGCCGACAGGAGCCCATTGGCCCTGCCGGCGTTTTTTTCACAAACGGCCACGCCGCATAGAGGCGTGGCATCGTTGAAAAACCGGGGAGAAGCAAACCGGTTGACAATCGCCACTCTCAGGAGCTATACAAGAATACTCATTTTTCACAAAGGGAGGAATTGAAATGGTACCAGAAATCAAAAGGATCCTCTATGCAACGGACCTGTCCGAAAACGCCCGGTATGCCTTCAGCTACGCGGCCAGTATTGCGAATCGGTTCGGGGCCGGGGTGGTCATCCTCCATGTCCTTGAAGAGCTTTCGCGAAGCGCAATGGGACTGGTCACGGATATCGTGGGGAGGGAGCGCTGGGAGGAGATGCGGAAAGAAAAGCAGGACAAGGTCATCCAGACGCTCAGGGGGCGGCTGGAAGCTTTCTGTGAAGAAGTCAGTGAAGAACTCCCTTCGTGCCCTTTTATCGTGGACGACATCCTGGTGGAAGTGGGCAACCCGGTGGAAACCATATTGAAGAAACTGAAAGAGACCAATTCCGACCTGGTTCTTATGGGCTCCAGGGGTCAGGGCCTCCTGGCCGGCGCGGTACTTGGAAGTACCTCGAGGAGAGTACTGCGGCGGTGTAAGAAGCCCGTCATGATCGTGCGTCTCCCGGAGAACAAGAAATAGGCGAACACGAGAAACTTAGCGCGCTGCCCCCATAAGCCTGAGGAGTTTCAGGCCGGTGGCGGGATCCTCAATACGGCGTGCGTCGATTCCTGTCAGTTCGATGATCGTGACCTCCTGGTTCAGGTACACGGACCCACCGCCCCTGGCGCATCCCACAAACGTCTCATCTCCCCGCCCCACTCCCACGTGGAGGTGCATCCGGGGCTGTTCCTCGTCCCAGAAAAGGGTCCCAAAGCCAAAAATCTCCCTTGCGTCATCAAACTCCCTGTAGATGGGATCAAGTTCCCCGTGAGGATCCTTGGGTCCGGTGACAAGCTTGCCGCGCCGTATACCTCCGACACAAAAGACAGCAGCGGATCGGATGCCCTCCTTTTTTGCCAGACCCTCCAGACAGGGGTAGACCTCTTCCCCGTCCTCCAGTGTAACCTGGAACACCCGTCCTATTTGGCCTTGTGCATATTCCATGATAATTCCCTCATCCCCTTCTTGGTCTTTAACCCTGAATCTTGGACTCTGAACCTCTGAACGGCTAAGGTTTTTCTACCACTTGTATTGAAATTCCCGTATAGTAAAAAGAAAGAGTGATGTCGAGAAAAAGACGAGCTTCCCATTGACGGCCGCTGCAAAGCGTGTTAAGAGTTGTGGAAAAAATCGTAGACAATAGACAATAGACAATGCTGCAAATGGGGGTGTCGAGGCTTCAAGGCGGTTTCGGCCGTGACCCGGTGAACCACGAAAAATGATGCAAATCTTTTTCCAACGGAAAGGAGGGCTGAAGAAAAGAGTTGATCAGCGAGATGGTGTGTGACGGTGTTTATGAGAGGATTCGGGAATCCAGGCTCATGCCGGGGCGATACGCTCTGAAAGCCTTTCCCGTCAGGTCAAACAGCAAACCGAATGAAGGAGGGAAAAATGAAAATCAGGAAAATCTTGTCTGTGGCAATGGCGTTTGCCTTTTTTGCACTGTTGCTCAATGCGCCGGCCGTGTTTGCCGGGGGAACCATCAAGTTGGGCGAAATAAATACCTATAGCAAACTTACCAGTTTTACCTTTCCCTACCGAAACGGCTGGCAGCTCGCCCTGGAAGAGGTCAATCAATCGGGCGGCATAAACGGTAAGCAACTTGAGGTGATCTCCAGAGATGACGCCGGTAAACCCGGCAATGCCGTCAGGATAGCGGAGGAACTGGTCAGAAAGGACAATGTGGTTCTGCTCATGGGCTCATTTTTTTCTAATGTGGGCCTTGCCGTGTCGGATTTTGCCAAACGGAAAAAGGTCTTTTATCTGGCAGCGGAACCACTTTCCGATGCAGTGGTATGGGCAAAAGGGAATCGATACACCTTTCGTCTGAGACCTTCCACCTACATGCAGGCTGCCATGTTGGCCGACGAGGCCGCAAAAAATCCGGCCAAGCTTTGGGCTACCATTGCTCCCAACTACGCCTATGGGAAAGACGCGGTCAAGGCATTTAAGAAGGTATTAAAGGCCAAACGCCCGGATGTCCAATTTGTCGCCGAACAATGGCCCGCGCTGTTCAAGATTAATGCAGGCGCAGAAATTCAGGCCCTCGAGCGCGCCAAACCGGAAGCGATTTATAATGTCACCTTTGGGGGTGATCTGGCCAAGTTTGTCAGAGAAGGGAAATTGCGAGGTTTTTTCAAGAACAGATTTATCGTGGGCCTTCTGACCGGAGAGCCGGAATACATAGATCCCCTGAAAGGAGAAGCCCCCGTGGGTTGGCTGGTGACCGGGTACCCGTGGTACGCCATTCACACTCAGACTCACGCCAAGTTCCTCAAAGCCTATCAGGCCAAATACAATGATTACCCGAGAACAGGGTCTGTGGTTGGTTACGATATGTTCATGGCCGTCGCCAACTTGCTGAAAAGGAGCGGATCCATTGATACGGAAAAGATGGTCAATACCATGGAAGGGATGACGTTTGACGGTGTTTTCGGACCGATTACCTTCAGAAAGATTGATCACCAGTCCACCATGGGCGCTTATGTAGGCTATACCGGCCTAAAGGAAGGGAAGGGCGTCATGGTCGATTGGAAGTATCTGGACGGGAAAAACTACCTGCCCAGCGATGCAGAGGTCATGAAACTGAGGCCGGGAAATTAGTAGCCGTGGCATGGGAGAACTGTCATGCCCTGAAATGTTGCCAGTAAGTGATGTGGCTCAACGTTCCGGGATTCACGGTTCAAAGGTAGGCTATCAGAAGATTAAAAGGAATTAACTCTGAACCTTGAACCGTGAACCTGGCAACCTGAACAGTTGCTTTTGCTTTCCCATTCACCAGAGTTAAGACAATTGCAGTTGCCGGGAGAAGTGAGTATTGGGTTTCTATATTGTGCAGTTCTTGACTGGTCTTTCTGACGCGGCAGCGCTTTTTTTTGTGGCATCAGGGCTTTCGCTCATCTTCGGTGTGACCCGGATCGTCAATATGGCGCATGGTTCCTTTTATATGATTGGAGCCTACGTGGCGTATTTCGTCATTGCCTTTCTTCCCCATGGTGCTTTTTCATTCTGGACGGGGATAATAGTGGCATCACTTGCCGTCGGCCTCGTGGGCGTTATCGTTGAAGTGTTGCTTTTGAGGCGTTTGTACCATGCACCGGAGCTCTTCCTCCTCATGGCCACCTTTGCCGTGGTCCTGGTCATCCAGGATTTGGCACGCTGGACATTCGGCCCGGAAGATCTTCTGGGACCCAGGGCTCCGGGATTGGATGGAAGTATAAACATCCTGGGCACCCTCATGCCGGTGTATGACCTGGTCCTGATCATCGCTGCCCCATTGATCTTGATTACCATCTGGTTCCTGCTGAATCGCACGAGATGGGGCGTGCTGGTACGCGCGGCTACAGAAGACAGGGAAATGTTGAGCGCCCTGGGAGTGAACCAGAAATGGCTTTTCACCAGCGTGGTTTTTCTCGGGTCGTTTCTGGCCGGATTGGGCGGAGCCATCCAGTTACCCAAAGGCGGTGCGGATCTTCTGATGGACATGAACGTGATTGCCGCTGCATTTGTCATTGTGGTGGTGGGAGGGATGGGAAGTATCCCCGGCGCATTCCTCGCAGCAGTGGTCATCGGTGAACTCGGTTCCTTCGGCGTTCTTTTTCTGCCCCAGAGCACCCTCGTCATGATGTTCCTCGTAATGGCCGTTGTCCTGGTCATCCGCCCCTACGGTTTTCTTGGCAAAGCGGAAGCCCGGGAATCTGCGGCTGAAGAATCCTTCGAGTCCATCATGAGACCGGCATCCGGCAAGATGCGGTTGATGGGGTTGGTGTTGTTGCTTTTGCTGGGCCTGCTCCCTCTATATGCGGGGAAATACCAGATGGTCCTCTTTGGTGAAATTGCTGTTTTCGCTCTGGCGTGCATGAGCCTCTATTTTATGATGGGGCCGGGGGGAATGGTTTCCTTTGGGCATGCCGCGTTTTTCGGGGGAGGTGCCTATGCCGCAGCACTCCTGGTACATCACGCGAACACGCCCATGGAGTTGGCCATCCTTCTCACCCCCGTCTGCATGGGGCTCCTTGCGTTGATCATCGGATGGTTCTGCGTGCGGCTCTCGGGTGTCTACCTGGCCATGCTGACACTGGCTTTTGCCCAGATCTGCTGGTCAATCGTATTCCAATGGGGCGGCTTTACCGGGGGAGATGACGGTATTCTGGGCATATGGCCCTCCCAGTGGGCGAGCAATGAACTGGTATTCTATTACCTTACGCTGCTCATCTCCACCGGGGGTATTCTTGCGTTGCGTTACCTGTTGTTTACCCCATTCGGGTATACCATGCGAGCTTGCCGGGATTCCGGTTTGAGAGCCGGTTCCATAGGAATCAACGTAAAGCGCCACCAGTGGTTTTCATTCGCGGTAGCAGGTGCGTTCGCAGGACTTGCAGGGGGGATCTATGTCTTTTCAAAGGGAAGTGTTTTCCCTGATGAGATGTCCATCCCACGGTCTTTTGACATCCTTTTGAGCGTCTTGCTTGGTGGCATGGAGAACATTTCAGGACCCCTTGTGGGTTCCAGTGCTTTCATCTGGCTTGAGGACAAGATCTCCCAAATCGCGTTCTGGCGATTGATCCTGGGTTGTATTTTTGTTCTTCTGGTGGTTGCCTTCCCACAAGGGATCGCGGGTTATTTCAACAATCGGTTCGGCCGGTTTTTCGAGGACCGAAAGACAACCGAAGCAGGGATTCAATAGATGTTAAAGGTGTTGGAAGTCTCAAATTTATCCAAGTCATTCGGTGGTGTCAGGGCCGTCAACAACGTGGATTTTGTATTGGATGAGGGCAGGTTGCTGGCCATGATAGGCCCAAACGGTGCAGGAAAATCCACGTGCTTCAATTTGATCAACGGGCAACTCAGGCCGGATCGCGGCACCATCAGGATTCTTGGAAAAGAAACCACGGGCATGCGACCGAGGCACGTGTGGTCCCTGGGGGTCGGCAGGACATTCCAGGTGACTGCGACCTTCCCTTCCATGACCGTGCTGGAAAATGTCCAAATGGTCCTCGTTTCCAATCACAGGCGGTTGCGGTCGATTGTTAAGAAGACATCCGGACTTTACCGGGATGAGTCCATGGAACTCCTTCGGTTGGTTGGTGTGGATGCGCAACATGATCGTCCTTGCGGCATCCTGGCCTATGGTGATCTCAAGCGTGTTGAACTGGCTATCGCGCTGGCCAACAAGCCCAAACTGCTCTTGATGGATGAGCCTACCGCAGGAATGGGGACCAGGGAACGTCTAAAATTGATGGAACTGACCGCTGAGATCGTTCGGGGCCAGTCCATCGGCGTCTTATTCACCGAGCATGACATGGATGTGGGCTTTG
>CAYOIU010000025.1:11204-22247 GCA_964404085.1 uncultured Desulfobacteraceae bacterium
CGGCAGGCCATTGGGCCGCACCTTGAGGCGGCCGGGATCGAGTGCGTCGTCAGCGAGCGTCTCAAACTGATGGAACTGACCTCTGATATCGTGCGGGACCGGTCCATTGGAGTCCTATTCACCGAGCATGACATGGATGTGGTCTTTGCGCATGCTGATCGCATCATTGTGCTCAATTACGGGGAGTTGATCGCCGAGGGCACGCCGCAGGAAGTACGGGAAAACGAAAAGGTGAGGGACATCTACTTCGGAACGTGTGCTGTTTCGGTTCAGGGGACCCCGGTGGAGCAATAGGAAAATGAATACCGCAGGAAAAACGGCCCGGGATATGATGCTTGTGGTGAACGGTATCAACAGCTTTTATGGTAAGGCTCAGATCCTCATAGACCTGAGCCTGAAAATGAAGAAAGGCCAGGTGGGTGTCCTGCTGGGACGAAACGGAGTCGGGAAGAGTACTACCCTGAAGAGTATTATGGGTATCGTATCGCCCAAGAGCGGGGAAATCTTTTTCAAAGGCCGGCCTTTGGTAGGTTTACCGTCCTATAAGATCTGCGCCTTGGGGCTCGGATATGTGCCGGAAGACAGAAGAATCTTTACCGGTCTCACCATTATGGAAAACCTCGAGGTGGGGAGAAGGCGGGCCCATGAAGGATTTGAAGCGTGGACTCCCGAGCGCTTGTTTGAGCTTTTTCCGAATCTGGGCAGTATGAAAAACCGTCCGGGCGGGCAGATCAGCGGGGGCGAGCAGCAGATGCTGACCATCGCTCGCACCTTGATGGGTAACCCGGAACTCATCATCCTGGATGAACCATCCGAGGGCCTCGCCCCGGTCATTGTAGATCAGCTTGGGAGCACCATCACGAAACTCAAAGGTGAAGGCGTTTCCATACTCCTGGCTGAACAGAACCTGAATTTTGCCAGGACCATTTGCGACAAGGCGTATATCGTGGATCACGGGCATATCTGCTTTGATGATGAAATCAGCAGACTTTCTGAGGACATATGTGAGATGCATCTTGCCGTATAATCATTTGGTTGTGGGGACACTGACAGCCTATGCGGTATCCTGGGTTTCAGGCGCCCCAAAGGACGTTCCAGCAGGAAGAAAAATTGAGTACCGCGAGCAGAGGTGTGAAGAGCCATGAAACTTGAATCTATTACAGACATTGCCAAGCGTCATATCCAAGAATGGATTGTCACGGGCCAGTTCCTGCCCGGGGAACAGCTTAAGGAAGAGGAGATTTCCCAGCGCCTGGACATCAGCCGCCCCCCTGTCCGGGAAGCCCTTAAGGCCCTGGAGGCCACGGGTCTGGTTATCCGAAAACCACGCCGGGGTGTCTTCGTTCCGGAAATGACGGAAAAGGATATGTGGGAGATCTACTCCCTCAAAGCGACGCTTTATGAAATGGCCATCAGCTTGGCAATGGACGTCATCACGGAAAAGGAAATAGAGCGGCTCGAGTCACTTGTTGAAAGAATGGATGCATGCGTGAAGGAAGAACCTTTCGATGTCCTCCAGTACCAGAAGGTTCACGGAACTTTCCACAAGGTCATTATGGATATCGCGGGAAATATCCGACTGAAGGCCATTGCGTCACATCTCCACAACCAGGTGACTATGTTCAGCTACAAAACACTCCAGGACAGAGAGCATCTGCATTCCTCCCTCCACTATCACTGGGAAATATTGAAGGCAATAAAAGAAAAAAACACCTCTTCCGCTTGCAGATTGATGAAAGAACACGTCCTGAATGCCCTCGATGTCTTGGGCAAATATTTTTCGGCAAGGCAGGAAAACCTATCTTGAAATTGCTCAACGAGCCTAATCCCGATTCCGCTTGAAAGTGGGGTTGGAGCAAATCTTGATCAAGGAAATCCCTCGTTTCCTCACGAGAGAAGTAATGAGGCGGGGAAGGAGGGTAGAGAAAGGAGTAAATAATGGCAATACTACCGGAAGTGAAAAAACATTATGGGAACCTGCAACTTTTGATAAACGGGGAGTGGGTTCAATCCAAGTCAACCGACATGCACAAGGACTACAATCCTGCGACCGCGGAGGTCATGGCGGAGTTCCCGACAGCCACAAGCGATGAAGCGATTGCAGCTGTCAAGGCGGCGCACGAGGCATTTCAGTCCTGGAAGGACTTTCCCCTGCGGGAGCGGGTAAAAATGCTCTTTGATATGCGGGCCAAGTTCGAAGAGCATTTTGATGAATTGACGCGTATCCTGACACAGGACCATGGCAGAACGATCGGCGAGGCCACTGGTTCCGTCAGAAGGGTCATCGAGAATATCGAGTCAGCCTGTTCAGCGGCCTATGGCCTGGTGCGGCAGAACGAACACCTGGACCAACTGGCCAACGGCATAGACGAATATCTTATCTGGGAGCCTCTTGGAGCCTTCCTGATTATCACGCCTGGCAATATTCCCATGCACGCCTGGTCTTCCTTCGTCCCCTATGCCCTGGCAGCGGGATGTACGGTCGTGGTGAGCCCCAGCCGGCAGGACCCCGTGGCGGCGGAGGCTATTTGCCGGGTGGCCCAGGAGGCGGGGTTCCCTCCCGGTGTCATCAACCTGGTGCATGGAGGGAGGAATATCAATAAACTGATATTGGAACAGCCCGAGACAAAAGGGGTTGGTTTCATAGGGTCCAATCGCGCAGGACATGAGCTTTTTGAACTGTGCGGAAAGCTTGGGAAAACCTCATCCATAAACGGCAACGGCAAGAATCACCTGGTGATCATGCCCGACGCCGACATGGAGACCGGGACGGAGTGGCTGATGCGGGCATGCTTCGGCATGGCCGGGCAACGCTGCTTGGGCGTGGATAATGTGGTGGTTTTGGGCGACCGGTATGATGAAATAAAGGAAGGCTTCAAACAAGCGGCCGCCACCATGAAGATGGGTTACGGGCTGGATCAGGAGACACAGTTGGGTCCCATGACTACGATGCAGGGCCGTGAAAAAGTCCTCCATTGGATAGAGGCCTCCCTTGCCGACGGCGCCGAAATGGTGCTCGACGGGAGAGGTGTAAAAGCGCCGGGTTACCCGGACGGAAATTTTCTGGCGCCCACGATCCTCGAAGGTGTGAACGTGGACATGGAAATGGCCAAGGAGGAGGCCTTCGGCCCTGTTTCGGCCCTTATCCGGGCGGACAATCTGGATGAGGTCATCGACTGGATCAATACGAAGACCAACCTGGGACATTCGGCCTCCATCATGACCGCAAGTGGCAAGAACGCGCGTAAATTCACCAGGGAGGTCAATGTGGGCAACGTGGGTGTCAACGTGGGGGTCCCCCAGCCCTACGCCTTCTTCCCCCTGGGATCGCGTCGGGAATCATTTGTCGGCACCGCAAAATCAAGGATGGCCTCCATGCGGATGTTCATGGATGAAAAGACCGTCACGGCCAGGTGGGTGTAACCTTAAATAGGGAGGTTCGCTATGAAAATGACAAGCATCATTATCGTAACCCTCTTGTTCTGTCTCGGCGCGTTCCTGTTTTTCTCCTTGGGAAATGCGACTGCAGGTGAAAAAGTCGGGGTGATCGTTGTGGACATGCAAGGGGATTTCACCACGTGGAAGGATGGATCCCTTGCCGTGGCTGGGACAGATCAGGCGTTTGTGGAGAAGGTCAAACGTGCGACAGGGATCCTTGCAGGGAAAGGCCTTTCCATTTTCGGGACACAGGATTGGCATCCGGCCAATCACGTTTCATTTTTCACGAACCATTCCGGAAAAAAACCCTTTCAGGCCACCAACATCGATGGAAGAACGCAGGTGCTGTGGCCGCCCCATTGTATCCAGGGGACCCAAAATGCCAGGGTGCTAGTGGATAACAACCTGTTTCTCGCGATTGTAAAAAAGGGAAAGAATCCGAAATATGACAGCTACTCCGGGTTCCAGGACGATGGTGGGGACAGGACCGAGATGAACAAGATCCTCAAAAGAAACGGGATCGGGAAGCTCATCGTATACGGAATTGCCACGGATTACTGTGTGAAGGCGACTGCTGTTGATGCGGCCAATGCCGGATACCAGGTGATCGTCGTGGAGGGATTGTGCAAGGGCGTTGCTCCCAATACAACGAAGTCCGCGTTGAAGGAAATGAAGGAAAAGGGAATTACGATCGTTAAGGAACTCGACCAGGTGGCCCTGTAAGCCGGAAAAGAACCGGAGTTATGCCTTCCCACAGACGAATCAACACCGTGATTCCGAAAATAGGTGCAGAGGATCTTGCGAGGGGCCGTGCCCTTTTCTGCGCGGATATGACCCTGCAGGATCCTCTGGTGCTCAGGGTGTTTCGCAGCACGGAATCTCACGCCCGAATTGCTGATCTTGATATTTCTGAAGGCCTAAAGGCGTCCGGTGTAGTGGGCATTCTGACAGCGAGGGATATCCCCGGCGAGAGGCTCTACGGGCTTATTCAAAAGGATCAGCCCCTGCTGGCGGATGACCGGGTTCGTTTCCTGGGAGAGGCCATCGCCCTGGTCGTGGCCGAGGATGAATGGGCGGCCGAACGGGCCATTAACGCCATTCATGTGGACTACGAACCAATGGAGTCGGTATTCGATCCCGAGGAGGCCTTGAAACAGGGCGCTCCACTGGTCCATGAAAAGGGCAATCTACTTTATCGCAGGTCTCTAAGGAAAGGTGATGTTGCCGAGGGGCTTTCAAGAAGCCGGATCAGGGTGAAACGCAACTACACGACTCCCTGCCTGGAACATTGCTACCTGGAACCGGATGCCGGGGCCGGCTATGTGGATCAGGATGGTGTCCTGGTGATTTATGCATCCACCCAGAACCCGCATTACGATCAGCAGGATGTCGCTCGACTCCTGGGACTTCAGCCGGAACAGGTGCGTATCATTCAGCAGAATACCGGCGGTGGATTCGGCTCGAAGCTGGATCTTTCCACGCAGGGTTTTATCGGTCTTGCCCTCTACCATTTCAAGCGTCCGGTAAAGCTCATCTATGAGAGGGAAGAAGCCTTTCTCGCAACCTCCAAGCGGCACCCTTTTCGGATTGAAATAGAAAGCGGGGCGAGTGAAGAAGGAAAGCTGGTGGCGGTGAGGGCGCGCTGCGTTTGCGACACCGGGGCCTATGCCTCCTATGGGATGGCAGTGGCTATCCGCGCGGCGGTGCATGCCACGGGTCCCTATGAAGTGGAAAACGTGGAGGTGGAATGCCTCTGTGTTTACACGAATAACCCGGTGGCGGGCGCCATGCGGGGGTTCGGGGCCCCGCAAATGGCCGTTGCCTATGAATCCCAGATGGATCTCATGGCGCAGGAACTGGGCATGGATCCCCTGGAATTCAGGAAAATAAATGCGCTTCGGGTGGGCTCTCGAACCGCAACCGGCCAGAAGCTTGATGCCAGTGTGGGCATCTTGAGCACCCTTGAGGCCATTGAACCATTCTACAAAGATGCCCTCGCCCACTGGAAGACCGATGGTCAAGACATTTCCCGAAAACGGGGCATCGGCCTGGGGGCCATGTGGTACGGGATCGGGAATACCGGAGTCAAGAATCCAGCCGGCGCGAGGATAGAGATAAACCCGGAAGGCCAGATTGTGCTCTATACCGGAGCCGCGGATATCGGACAGGGTTCTACAACCGTTCTTTCCCAGATCGCGGCTGAAATCCTTGACGTGGAGCCGAACGCGATCAGGCGTGTGGTGGCTGACACGGCCTTGACCGAGAGTGCCGGTGCAACGTCGGCAAGCCGCCAGACCTATATATCCGGAAACGCGGTGATGGATGCGGCGAAAAAATTGAGACTCCAGCTCCTGGCTGAGGCAACAGACATCCTGGGGGCACCGGGTGAACATCTGGACCTGGAGGACGGTTTTGTTGTAAGCCGGGGGGAACCGGAAAAACGTGTTTCAATGAAAGATCTGGCAAAAGGGGTGTACGCCGAGGGAAGAACACTGATGTGTTCCGGGTATTTCGATCCGGAGACAATCCCTCTCGACCCGGAAACCGGCCAGGGCGTCCCCTACGCGACCTACGCCTTTGCCTGCCAGATGGCACTTGTTGAAGTGGATCCCGGAACAGGAAATGTAAGTGTATCCCGAGTTGTTGCAGCCCACGACGTGGGAAAGGCCATACATCCTCAAAATGTGGAAGGCCAGATCCAGGGCGGGGTGGCCATGGGAGTGGGGTTCGCACTGATGGAGGAGTTCAAACCCGGAATCACATCTTCCATGGCGGATTACCATATCCCGACCAGTGCGGATATGCCTGAAATCGTTCCCATTATCGTGGAAGAAGAAGAACCGACCGGCCCTTTCGGCGCCAAAGGGGTGGGCGAACCCGCGCTGATTCCAACGGCGCCTGCAATACTAAACGGGATCGCTGATGCTACCGGGTGCAGGGTTTATCGGCTGCCCGCAAGCCCTGAGCGGGTGAGGGGCGCGATCGCCCGTGATGAAGAAAACAAAATGGAGGAGGAATGAAGATGTCAACGCTGATGCTCAAAAATATAGGGACTCTTGTGAGCGGCATGATTGAAAATCCTGTTCTGGACGGTGACGCCCTGTGGATCGAGGAGGGAATGATCAAGCATGTCGGGCGTGAAGGAGACATGGACGGGACAACCGCCGACTACGTCATTGATTGTGCCGGAACCACTGTCACACCTGGACTTATCGACTCTCACTGTCACGTCATTCTCGGTGATTTCACTTCCAGGCAAAACCAACTCGGGTTCCTTGAAAGCGAAGTCCACGGCGGCGTCACAACCATCATCTCGGCCGGCGAGGTTCACTTGAAAGGCAGGCCCAAGGATCCGGCAGGTACCAAGGCCCTGGCAATCCTTGCGGCCAAGGCTTTCCAAAACTTCCGGCCCGGGGGCGGGAAAGTTGTGGGGGGAAGTTTGATCCTGGAAAAAGGTCTCACAAAAGAAGATTTTGAGGAAATGGCCCGTGAGGGCGTGCGTACTGTGGGTGAAATCGGCCTGGGCAGCGTCAAAGATCCGGAGGATGCCGCCCCCATGGTCAAGTGGGCCAGGGAAGCGGGCATGACCGTCATGATGCATACCGGCGGCACCTCCATACCGGGGAGTTCCGTGGTTACGGCCGACATGGTGATCAGGACCGATCCCGACATCGTTTCTCACCTGAACGGAGGTCCGACGGCTATACCTTTGGATGAAGTCAGAAAACTGGTATACGAGACGCAACTTGCCCTGGAGATCGTGCATTGCGGAAACCCTCTGGTGGCCGTGGAAGCGTCAAAAATGATCGTGGGTGCGAAGGCCCTGGACAGGGTGATTATTGGAAACGACGCACCGTCTGGGACCGGGGTTATCCCGCTGGGTGTCCTGAGGGTCTTAAACCTTCTAGCCTCTCTCACACCTATCACGCCGGAACAGGCCATCTGCATGGCGACCGGCAATACGGCTCGTGTCCACAAATTGAATCGAGGCGTTATTGCCGAGGGCAAGGAGGCGGATCTGGTGATTATGGACACACCCATGGGATCCGTGGGAGAAGATGCCCTTTCCGCCATAGAAGCGGGTGACAATCCCGGTGTGGCTATGGTCATTGTGGACGGCGAAATCGTGGTTTCCAAGAGCAGGAACACGCCGCCTGCCAAGAGAAATCCGACTGTTGTCGCCAAAGGATAAAGGAATCCTCGGTGAAGATAGACCCTGACAAGTGCATCGGGTGCGGGTTTTGCGTGCGGGACTGTCCCGTGGAAGCAGTCCGTTTGCGGAAAAAGAAGGCCGTCATCAATCAGGAGAAGTGCACGGGCTGCGGTGTTTGTTTTCGTGTGTGCGAAAACGACGCGGTGGTCTTTGAGCGTGCTTATGCTGAAGGGGCGGTTCAATGCGATGCCTGCCCCATTAACTGCCTGATCAATCCCGGTTACCTGGGAGCGTGCCACCGCTACCGGAATGAAGGGGACAAGCTCGTCCGGATCACGCCGCTCCATCCGTTTGACGCCGTAGAGGATATCGTAGGTCCCGAACCCCTTGAAGCTGTCCGCCGGCCACTGACCACGGCCATAGGATCAGGGACCACCTATCCGGATTGCAAACCGGCTCCTGTCATCGTGCATGGAAAGAGGGACAACCTGGATGTGGTCACCGTGGTGACGGAAGCGCCCTTGAGTTACAGCTCCATCCTGATCAAGATAGATACGGATCTGCCCGTTGGGGATGAGGGGGCAGATGTAATGGTGGGGAAGCGAAAAGTGGGCCTGGTGATGACTGAACAGTATGGGTCCAAGATGTTGTCCGTCGGCGGGGTCAATCTGCTGACCGGAGAAAACGGTTTTCTCGTGGCAAGGACGATCACGGATGTAGCCAACCGGAGACCGGTAAAACTAAAAGTAAGAAAAGGCAGCAGGCTGGAGATCCAGGTGGGCCGGCCCCCTGAGATCGACGGTGTGGTACCGGAAAACATGCGGGTTGGGTGCGGGAGTGCCACGCTGGGACTTTTTGCGACTCTGCTAAAGGATGTTGCGGATGAGGTCATCATACTGGATTCCCATCTCACAAGCCTCATGAGTGAGCATACTGCCGGACGATTTGTGGGTGTGAGGCCTTCGGGCGTTAAATTGAGGTTCCGGATGAGCACGCCCGGCAGGTACTTTGGCGACCACGGCAAGGGCTGGGGTGGGACATCCATAGAAAGCCCCCTCGATGTGATTTCCGGCCTGGACCATCAAATCGCCCGGCCGGGAATGCGTATTCTCGTCACAGAGACCACCGGTAAGAATGGCGCTCTCTTTGAACTCCGGAAAAATGGAAAGCTCCTTGAAATCCAACTTTCAGACCCTGCCGTGAAGGCATTGGAGGCTATTTCCTCCAGTTGTGAACCCTCGCTCGTGTCGGCTCTCTATATGGGTGGGACCGGTGGCAGCGCCAGGGCAGGCGTTGTCCGGTATCCCATCAAGCTGACCAGAGCAGTCCACGCTGCCCGGGCACACCTGACAGTCGGGGGAGCGCCTGCCTATGTCCTGCCCGGAGGAGGCATCAATTTCATGGTGGATGTCGGGCGGGTGAAGCCGGGTTCGTTTTACTGGACACCCACCCCTGCCACCATATGCCCGGTCGAATACACCACCACGCTGGATGATTACGAGAAAATGGGCGGCCACCTGGAGGCCATGAAACCATTCCAGGCTTCTGAGCCTCTTTCGTCGGCCCCATGATGTGATCCCCCATGAAGTCTGAAAAGGCCATCCATGTTCTCGACGGCGGCCGCATCCTGGCGGAATACGGCCCCATGCGGCTGGTCATTTCGGCGTGGGTCGGCAGGCTGCCACAGAGGGACTTGTGCACAAGGGCGGCCGGGGAGGCGTTTTCATACCTGGAACGTGTGGCATCTTTGAGGGATGAGCTGTCAAGGCGGGTATTTTCCGGGTCTGCAAAAGTGGACGACACTCTGGCAAAAAACATGATTGAGAGCGTTCGCAAAGTGGGGGACGATGACCTGACTCCCATGGCGGCGGTGGCGGGAACCATTGCCGATGCTGTGGCCGATTTTCTTTTCAACAGAGGGATGAACAGGGTCGTAGTGAACAACGGGGGAGACATCGCCGTTCGTCTCCGGGGGAAGGAAACCATAAGGGTCGGCATCGGTTCAGGAACTCGGATGAAAGAGGCTATACAGGCCATCACACTCGATTCCTCCCGTTCATCATGGGGGGTGGCGACCAGTGGACTGGGCGGGCGGAGCTTTACCAGGGGTGTGGCATCTGCGGTGACCATCCTGGCAAAAACCGCCTCTCTGGCGGATGCAGCAGCCACGGCCGTTGCCAACGCGTGCTTTGTGGAGGATGCAAATGTCACACAGCAGCCGGCTGAAGAAATTGATCCGAATACCGATATCGCGCGCATCCCGGTAACGGTGAAAGTGGGTCCCCTGAGTGAACGCAAGAAAGAGATGGCCATTTCAAGGGCGTTGGAAAAGGCACATAGACTCGCGGAAAAGGGGGTGATCTTGGGGGCCGTTGTCGCGGTCCAGGACAGGATCACCGCAGACGCTTTTGCCCAGGCAAGGCTCGTTCCGGGCGGGTCCGGGAAAAATTGATGACTTTTTACGATTCCATCAAAATTAGGATCAAAAAACGTTCTCAGGAACACAAAGAGGGAGGAAGGAACAATGGAAGTTAGAAAGTATGTTACAGTCTTGGAAGAAATCCATTCTGACGGCGGAAAGTCCATGGATTCACCCGGGAAAAGGGCCGCCGCCATCGCCGTTGTCAAGAATCCGTTTGCCGGGAAGTATGTGGAGGATTTGACCCCTCTGATGAACATGGGCGAAGAGTTGGGTGCGATTCTTGGAAAAATGGCTGTGGATGCCCTCGGCATCGCACCGGAGCAGGCCGAAAGCTACGGGAAAGGCGCCATCGTTGGAGAGAAAGGCGAGCGGGAGCACGCTGCGGCCATACTCCACCCAAAGCTCGGCAAACCTTTTCGTGATTCAGTGGGCGGGGGAAAGTCCCTGATTCCTTCGGCAAAGAAAACGGGCGGTCCTGGGACGGTGATTGATGTGCCCATCAATTTCAAGGATGCCGCATTTGTTCGCTCCCATTTTGATGCCATGGCGGTGCGGGTGGAAGATGCACCTTGGAGTGACGAGATCGTCGTGGCCCTGGTCGTAACCGACTGCGGGCGGCCACATCCCCGCATCGGCGGCCTGAAGAAAAAGGATGCCAAGATGGAGGATGGGCTCAGGTAACCCTAAAAAAGGGTTGAACCTTCATCTCTTCTGTGCGATTTATGTCCTGTGCCTGCAAGACAACTTTCGAGGAGAGGCCCAAAGGCTAAGTAGTGTTACTCATAATTACGGTAACATATTCGGTCTACGACTAGCTCACCACGGAGACACAGAGCGCACAGAGAACAGTCTTCCTTGTTTGTCCAGAAAACATTCTAAACAAACAAGGAAACAGCACGTTTTGACTCGGAGTTCCAGGGAAACGCTTTAGGAAGGACTCAATAGTCGGGAATGGGTTCACGCCGGCCCTTTGGGAACAGTCACTTTTTGTCCGATCGGGTTCTCGCGATCGGACAAAAGAAGTAAACTC
>CAYOIU010000026.1:0-22050 GCA_964404085.1 uncultured Desulfobacteraceae bacterium
GCGCGTGCATTTGGAGGAAGACGGATGGTTGGGAACCCAAAGAAGCAACAAACTCAGGTAGTCATGGCAAAAAGATGCCACTCCTGCGGAAGTAATTACACACCCGGCGGAGATAGAGGCATGTGGAGAAGTGCAGGAAATTGCATTAGAATCTCTGCAGGAACTTCGTGGCTGAGCATTCGTTACTGAAATAATTCGGAAGACAGCTTCGCGACAAAGGCCTTTTAGACCTCCTGAAGGTTCTCTGATCTATCAGTTTCTTCCAGGCCGACGAGTGGCAGAATTTCCAGGTCGGGATCAATGAGGTCCACATCCGAGGGGATGGCACGAAAGATATCTTCATCCTCTTGGAGATTTTTCATGCCCATCTTGAACCCACTTTGTCTTGAAAGTCTCCTCAAGTGGTCGAACTTTTCCAGTTCTCTCTGGCAGGGAACGCACAGGGTGGCCTCGGGGACGATCAAAAGTCGTTCAGTGGGGATGGGGTTGCCACACTCTTCACAGGTCCCGAAGTGGGAATCGATGGCGATCTGCCTGATAAGGCGATCAATCTGCTTCAGTTCCCTGGCCTTCCTTTCTATGAGGCTGTAGTTGCTGGAAATAGAGATCTCGTGTTGAGCTTGATCCGACTCATCCATTGAGGCACCTTCATCGAGATTTTCATGATATTCCCTTTGATTCCTCATCAGTCGCTGAAGTGCCTTTTCGAACTCTCTTCTCTTGATATTGAGTTTTTCAAGGAATTGATCTCTGCGATTTTTCATGCGTTGTCTCCATTTTTTCCGAAGAAAATAGTCCTTTCGGGCCGGGCCCTTCCCGTATCGGGAATTTCCTTGCCACGCCAGGTATTCAAGCTGAACCAAATGACAGTGATCACCTTGAAAGCGTGGGAATATTAGTCATTTTTCTTCGTTTGTCAACAGAAAAATAACGGAAAAATAGCGGTTTGAAAAAAAATCGATTTTCCACTTAATAAATACGATTTATGAGTAACCCGGACAGGATCACAGGGAAGAATAGATGCGAAGCCTTTTGGAATTGAATGTTGGAAAGGAATCCTTGGGTGGGGGCTTGCGGCTTGCTATCTGTTTTCGTTTTCTCTATACTCCCTCGGTAAACCTTTTCATCTGCATGAATGGTTTGACTGTGAAAATGAGGAAAACAACGTGTTCATAACATTTGAAGGAATTGAAGGCTGTGGAAAAACAACCCAGGTAAAGAGGTTGGCCCATCACCTCAAAAGGGCCGGTATCGCCATTCTGACTACCCGGGAGCCCGGCGGCACGCGCATAGGAAAGGAAATCAGGAAGATTCTTCTGGACGCGCGGAACCACTCCTTATCTTCGCTGGCAGAGCTTTTCCTTTACGCCGCAGACCGTTCGCAACACATCAGGGAGATCATAAAACCGGCATTGACAGAGGGAAAGTGGATCCTTTGCGACCGTTTTTACGATGCCACGACGGTCTACCAGGGACTTTCGAGAGGACTCGATTTGGATCTTGTGGCCAAACTCAACAAACTGGCTTCTGAGGGACTCAGGCCGGATGTCACTTTTTTGCTTGATTGTCCTGTACCGATTGGTTTGCAGAGGGCATTTGACCGGAACAAAGTGCAGCACCAGGAAGACCAGGACCGTTTTGAAAGGGAAAGGGAGAAATTTCATCATTCCGTCAGGCAGGGGTATCTGGATCTGGCGAATAGGGAAAAGGATCGATTTGTTATCATTGACGCCACCGTCGGTGAGGATGAAATCGAACAGGCCATTTACAACCACATCAAACCGTTGATGGGGCAGTGATAAACTGGATTACGCCGCAAGCGGTACACTACAAGGATCGAAGTGGAACCGAACCTGACAATCTTTTTCAGATGCTTTCTAAACACTCTTGAGGGGATGGACGGTTATTTGGGGTTTAGCGGTACGTAATAGAAGCGCGTAAAATTTGGGAGGTGTAAACCCCAAATAGCCGTCCATGTAGAAGTGCGTTGCCAAGAACACTTTGAGAAAGCACATGAAAAAGATTCTCAGGATCGCTTCCTTAAACGCGTTTAATTAAGCGACTTCGTTGGAAGTCTTAGGACGGCCCTTTTACCAATATTTGAGATTAGAGACATGCTTTTTTCGGAAATCGCCGGACAGGAAAAGGCCAAGGACTTTCTGTTGGGAGTTCTTGAAAGGGAGAAACTGCCCCACGCTTATCTCTTCACCGGAATCCCGGGAGTCGGAAAAAAGCGTACTGCACTGGCGCTGGCCACCGCCGTCAACTGCACCGCTCCTTCACATGGTGACGGCTGTGGAGACTGTCCTTCGTGTCGGAGGATCGCGGGGGGAAAGTCCCCTGACTTCCTGACGATCGCACCTGACGGACGCAACATCAAGATCAAGCAGATAAGGGAATTGAATCGCAGCCTGGCCTTTGCCCCGGTTTCCTCTCGGTACCGGGTGGCTGTCCTGGAGCGCTCCGAAACCATGACCGCTGAAGCGGCAAACGCGTTTCTGAAGACTCTGGAGGAGCCTTCGCCTGGCAATATCTTCATACTGACGGCAACAGAACCCATGGATTTGCTGCCGACGATCGTTTCACGTTGTCAGAGGGTCTCTTTTCAGCCCCTTCCTGTCATTGCCATCAGGAACCTCCTTCGCGAAAGAAGAGAAATTTCAAAGGAGAGGGCCTCTATTTTGGCAAGATTATCGTCAGGGAGTCTCGGCCGGGCACTGGAAATGGCAGAGGACGGTTCTCTTGAGAGGAGAGACAAATGGCTCGCCAGAATCACGGAGCTGCCCGGGCTTTCAAAAGGGGAGGTCTTGAAGGCGGTTTTTGTCTGGGCTGAGGATGCTAGGCGTTCCGGGGTGCCCGCGGGACAGGATGTAACATCTGTCCTGAAGGAAATACTGGATTTCTGGAGGGGCTGGTACAGGGACCTGCTCGTGACGCGGGCCGGGACTGAGGACAGGTGCCTCCTGAACAAGGATTTTTCACAAATGTTGAAAAAAATGGTCCATGGGTTTAAAATAAAAAATTTGATAAAAAGCATTCACCTTATTGACCGAGCCCAGAGGGATGTCCTCGAAAACAGGAATCCGGCTCTCATTATGGAAAATCTTGTTCTTAATCTTAAGACACTGACTGGTGTTTAGAGGTCGGTCGTAAAGTGATTTTGATGACTTCGTTGGAAGCTGACTTATACCGCGGGTGTAACCTATGAGGAACGAAGGGCAACCGAACCTGACAATCTTTTTCAGATGCTTTCTAAACACTCCGGAGGGGATGGACGGTTATTTGGGGTTTAGCGGTACGCAGTGGTGAGCTCATGGGTTTAGGAGGAATAAACCCCAAATAGCCGTCCATGTAGAAGTGAGTTGCCAAGTGCACTTTGAGAAAGCACATGAAAAAGATTCTCAGATTCGCTTCTTTATGCGCGTACAACAAAGTGACTTCGTCGGAAGTCATCATCGTGCCCATGGACGGGCTTTTTATGGGTCCATCAATTCTGGTTCGCAATGGAAGATAGGTATAAAATTCAATGAGTAAAATCGTTGGTGTGAAGTTTGAGAATTGTGGCAAGGCCTACGATTTTGAGGCCGGACACTTTGTGCTCTCCAGGGGAGACAAGGTGATGGTGATTACGGAAGAAGGTCCTGCCATAGGTGTTGTCCACACGGAACCCCATCTACCGGGGGCTGAAATTCCGGAAAGACCTTTGAAAAAGGTTTTCAGACTTGCAACCGAGGAAGAGATCGCGAGATATGAAGAGGGGATCAAGCTGGAGAAAAGCGTCTTCAGTTATTGCCTTCACAGGATAAAGGAAAGATCCCTGCCCATGAGTCTGGTTAGGGTGGAGAAACGGTTCGACGGCAGTAAGATCGTGGTCTTCTTTACAGCAGACGGCAGGGTCGATTTCAGAGATCTGGTCAAGGATCTGGTCCGAAAGTTCAGGACCCGGATTGAGATGCGCCAGATAGGGGTCAGGCACCAGGCTAAAATGGTGGGCGGCCTCGGATCATGCGGAAGGCCACTGTGCTGTGCGTCTTTTCTCAATACCTTCGGCACGGTAACCATCAAAATGGCAAAAGAACAGAATCTGTCACTCAACCCAGGAAAAATTTCGGGGATGTGCGGCAGGCTCATGTGTTGTCTTACCTATGAACACAAGTATTATGAAAAGGCCAAAAAGGACCTGCCGAAGCTCGGCAAACGGGTGAAGACGAAATTTGGAGAGGGCAAGGTCATTCGTGAAAATATCCTGAAAAAGACATTGACAATCGCCCTGGTCTCCGGGGAGGAAAAGGAGATGGCCTTTGAAGAATTTTCTCGTAAAGATGTCCCTGAGAGAAAGAAGGGCCCTTCTCAGAAAAAGAGGCCCGGCAAAAGGCCCTTTGAAAAGCAAGAAAAGGGGGTAACCAATTCGAAAAGTGACCGATAGATTCTATGTTACCACGCCAATCTACTATGTGAATGCAGAGCCCCATATAGGTCATGCGTATACGACCATTGTAGCCGATGTGTTGAATCGGTTTTATGGGCTTGTGGGTATGGACACCTTTTTTCTGACCGGCACGGATGAACACGGTGATAAGATCGTGGCCGCTGCGGAAACGGCCGGAGAGACCCCCAAGGAATATGTGGATCGGATCAGCCAACTCTTCAGGGATCTGTGGCCGAGGTTGAATATCAGCAATAACTATTTTGTCAGGACGACGGACCTCCCACACCAGCGGGTGGTACAGCTCATTTTAAACAAGGTCAAGGACAACGGCGATATCTATTTCAGTGAATATGAAGGGCTTTACTGCTTCGGCTGTGAACGTTTCTACACGGAGCGCGAGCTGGTGGATGGAAAATGTCCCGACCACCTGACGGAACCCACAGTCATTAAGGAGGCCAACTATTTTTTCAAGATGAGTCGTTACCAGGACTGGCTCATAAAACACATTGAGCAGAACAGGGATTTCATAAGACCAGAGAGATATAGAAACGAGGCCCTTTCCTTCCTGAAGGAGCCTTTGGAAGATCTCTGCATTTCGCGGCCGAAGAGCCGGCTGACCTGGGGTATACCCCTCCCATTTGACGACAATTTTGTCACCTATGTCTGGTTTGACGCCCTGATCAACTACATCTCTGCCCCGGGCTATCCTGAAGGCGATTTGTTCAACCGATTCTGGCCGGTTGCAGAGCACATGATCGCCAAAGATATCCTGAAGCCCCACGGGATCTACTGGCCCTGTATGCTCAAATCGGCCGGCATTGAGCCCTACCAGCATCTCAATGTGCACGGCTACTGGAATATCAACGAGGGAAAGATGTCCAAAAGCCTGGGGAACGTTGTCCGGCCCCTGGAACTGGTGGACGTCTATGGACTCGATGCCTTCAGGTACTTCCTCCTTCGTGATATGGTCTTCGGTCTGGACTCTGAATTTAGCGAGGAAGCCCTGGTGAACAGGATCAACTCAGATTTGGCCAATGACCTGGGGAACCTGGTGAGTCGAAGCTCCACCATGGCCCTCAAATTTTTCAAAGGGGACCTGCCGGAGCCGGGCGTTTCCCACGAACCGGACAATCACTTGAAGACAAAGGCCCTTGAAGCCTTGGACAGGTATCAGGATGATATGAAGGGACTCGGTTTCCACAAAGCCCTAATGGTTGTGTGGGAGGTGATTGGGGAGGTAAACAAATATATCGATTCTATGGCACCCTGGGTCCTGGCCAAATCGGATGTCGGAAGGCTTGGAACCGTTATGGATCATATCTTCAAGACCCTTCACATCATATCCGTTCTGATATGGCCATTTATGCCCGAATCCGCTGAAAAAATACACGAGCAAATAGGACTGGAAAGGAAGGGCGGGGCCTTGAACCTCGCAGACTTGTACGCGTGGGAAAATCTGAAACCCGTTAGACCCATACAAAAGGCACCGGCCCTGTTTCCGCGAATCGAAAGAAAAGGCCCGGTGCGAGGGACAAAAGGAGCAGAGAAGATGGATGAAAAAGAGGAAATGGAGCGTCAACCTGAGTTGATCGATTTTGAGACTTTCCAAAAACTGGACCTTCGTGTCGGGACCATCAAACAGGCGGAATCCATCCCAAAATCCAATAAACTGGTCAAACTGGCGGTGGATATCGGGGAGGAAAGAACCGTCGTGGCCGGTATAGCCAAACACTATGAGGTTGAGGACCTTAAGGATAAACAGGTCATCATCGTGGCCAACCTGAAACCGGTGAAACTCATGGGTATCGAATCCCGTGGAATGGTCCTGGCCGCGGAAGACGAAACGGGCGTCCATCTCCTGATGCCATGGACGACCACCCTGCCTGGCAGCAAAGTGAAGTAATGAAGTTTGCTACCTTCAATACCAACTCTATCCGTGCCCGCCTGGCCATCGTCGTGGAGTGGTTGGCCCGTGAGCATCCCGATATCCTGTGTGTCCAGGAAACCAAGGTCCAGGACCGGGATTTTCCGGTAAAGGCCTTTGATGATGTCGGCTATGAGGTTGTCTTCAGAGGTCAGAAATCCTATAACGGCGTTGCCATTGTGAGCAGAAAACCCGCGACAGATGTGCGCAGTACCCTTTCTGGAGATGAGAAAAAAGAAGCGCGTTTTATCAGTGCCGGGATCAATGGAATTCCAGTCATCGATGTTTATGTGCCGCAGGGTGTCGCACCCGATTCTGAAAAATTCGCCTATAAGCTAAAGTGGTTCAAGGACCTCTTGGCGCATCTGGAGGACCATTATGACCCCGGTCAACCCCTCATTGTTGCCGGAGATTTCAACGTAGCGCTCGAACCTATAGACGTGTACGACCCGGAAGGCCTAAGAGGTCAGGTGGGATTCCATCCGGATGAGCAGGCGCTGATGCAGGAACTCCTGGATTGGGGACTGGTGGATATCTTGCGGAAGCACCACTCCGAAGGAGGGCAATTCACCTTCTGGGACTATCGGATCCCAAACGCACTCAAACGCAAGATGGGCTGGCGGATCGATTATGTCCTGGCGACGCCGCCACTGGCCAAGATGTCCGGGGATTGCTGGATTGACTTTGACGCCAGGACCCTGCCCAAACCCTCCGACCACACCTTTCTGGTGGCCGAGTTCCAAATTTGAGCCACAACTAAACCCCAAATCGGCGTCCATCCCCTCCGGAGTGTTTAGAAAGGGTCTGAAAAAGAGTGTCAGGGTCCTCCTCCTCTTGGTTGCCCATAGGCTACCGTTTGCGGCATAAGTTAGCTTTTTGCGAAACGTCAGACATCGTTTGACGGGCACAGACTGAAGACAGGACACCTGGAATGCTCCGGTTTTCGGGCCTTGCAGATCTCCCTTCCATGGTAGATGAGGATATCTGAAAAGCGGCGCCATCGTTCCTTTGGCAGAAGCTTTTCAACATCATTTTCGATCTTGTCCGGGTCTTTCTTGTCCGTGAGGCCGAGCCGCTGGGAAAGTCTTTTCACATGGGTGTCCACGACAATTCCGGGAACGCCGTATACGGCACCCAACACACAGTTGGCAGTCTTTCTCCCTACACCGGGAAGCTTGAGCATCTCTTCCATGGTGGAAGGCACCTCGCCCCCATAAAGATCGACAAGCCCCTGGCAGCAACCCTTGATGGATTTGGCCTTATTCCTGAAAAAACCGGTCGGCCTGATATCGGCCTCAAGTTCGGCTATGGGGGCCTTGATATACTCCTTGGGTGTGAGGTATTTTTTGAAAAGCATGGGAGTAACCTGGTTCACCTGCTTGTCGGTGCACTGGGCCGAAAGAATGGTGGAGATGAGGAGTTGCAAGGGCGTTCTGTAATCCAGGGCCGTTTTCTTTCGGGTATAGAGGGGATCCAGGATTTCATAGACGTCCTTTGTCCGTTGTTTCAGGATATCCATATCTTCCATAAAAGCTCCTTGCAGTGGGGTAATGACTAAATGTACATTATCCTCACCTGATGTCAAGACTCACTTAACCGCGCTGTTTCCGGTTGACTCATGCGCCTATTTGTCTATCATAGGAACCACGTCACCCCTTCCCAATAGACAGGATAGAGCATTCAAGAAGGAGCTTGCCGTAATGGAAAAAGAGAGACTGACCCAGGAGCAGGGAAGGTATCTGCTCAAAGTGGCACGGCAGACCATAGAAGAGGAACTCTTCAGCCGCAAGGGCGCGAACGGAGGCGAAAAGGATCTGCCCGGAATTTTCAATGAGCGGAGAGGCACCTTCGTGACCCTGACCGAGAGCGGCTCTTTGAGGGGTTGTATCGGACACATTGTTCCGCAGGAGTCCCTGCTTGAAGGCGTCCGGGAAAATGCCATCAATGCGGCTTTCAGGGACCCGCGCTTCCATCCCATGCGGGCGGAGGAATGGGAGAATGTCAGGATCGAGGTCAGCATTCTGACGAATCCGGAAACGCTTTCCTATACGGGCCCGGAGGATCTTCTGAAGAAACTTCGCCCGGGAGTTGATGGCCTGATCATCAAAAAGGGTTACCACCAGGCCACCTTTCTGCCCCAGGTCTGGGATCAACTGTCGGACAAAAAGGAATTCCTGACACACCTCTGTTTCAAGGCCGGCCTCGACGGTGATGCCTGGAAGGGCGGAGATCTGGAGGTGTCCACGTATCAGGTGCAGGCATTCGAGGAATAACCTTGTGCCCATCCATAAGTGGCTATTTTGCCCGATATCGGCGTTATACTCAAATTTTAATCCTCGAAATACCTCAATGTATTCCTGTGGTTAAATTTTCGCATGCCTTGATCTCGAACAAACTATCTCTTTTATGGATGGGCACAAGCTAAAAGTCATCGTCTTGGAGAACCTGGGAAAAGCCAATATCATGGAGAAGCAGGACAAAAATCGGGAAAAGCAGCCCGTGGATACCGGGGAACTCCTCCTGGAGGGAGTAGACCAACACGAGAGGGCACTGGCAGCAGCACAGGCTGCGGAACGGAAATACCAGCGTATTTTTGAAAACGCAGTAGAGGGCATTTACCAGACGACGCCGGAGGGGCAGTTCCTGACGGTCAATCCCGCTCTGGCGCGAATGCTGGGATATGGATCTCCAGCAGAGTTGATAGAAAACCTCAACGACATCTCGAATCAACTCTATGTCAGACCGGAACGACGGCAGGAATTCATTGGCACGATCAAAAATGAGGGAGTCGTTACGGGATTTGCGGCCGAGGTCTACCGGAAGGACGGCACGATCGCCGTGATCTCGATCAATGCCCGTGCTGTAACGGATCAAGAAGGCGATCTGCTCCACTTTGAAGGTTTCATCGAGGATATCACCGAGAGCAGGCGTCTGGAAAAAGAACTCCAGCAGGCCCAGAAGATGGAAGCAGTCGGGACCCTTGCCGGCGGCATTGCGCATGATTTCAATAACCTGCTTCAGGGGATCCTGGGCTATTCTGAAATTATCCTGCTGAAAAAAGAAGAGGACCATCCGGACCACAGAAGACTCAGCGAGATACAGAAACTGGCCCGAAGGGCCAGTGAGCTGACCCAGCAGCTCCTTACCTTCAGCCGCAAAGTAGAGAGCATATTGCGGCCCGTGGATCTCAACCAGGAAGTAAAACAGGTCCACAAGCTCCTCATGAGAACCATTCCCAAGATGATCAATATGGAACTTCACCTGCAAAAAGATCTCAGTGTTATCAATGCCGATCCTGCACAAATGGAACAGATCATGATGAACCTGGGTGTGAACGCCAGAGATGCCATGCCTGGAGGCGGAACACTCGTGTTTGAGACGGAAAACGTGATTCTTGAAAACGGGGATCTGAAAAATCGCCCCCAGGCGCAACCGGGAAAATATGTCCTCCTGACCATTTCAGACACAGGCCAAGGTATGGACAGAGAGACCAGGGAACACATCTTCGAGCCCTTTTTCACCACCAAAGAGGTGGGCAAGGGCACGGGTTTGGGCCTGGCCATGGTGTACGGCATCGTTAAGGCCCATGGTGGCCACATCGGGTGCTACAGTGAGCCGGAGAAGGGAACGACTTTCAAGATCTTTCTTCCGGCCGCTGGGGACCTGAAAAATGAAACCCAAACGGCGGCAGTAGAGAATAAGGAGATACCAAGAGGAGCTGAATCGGTTCTCCTGGTGGATGATGAGGCCATCCTTAGAGATTTGGGCCGTGAGATACTCATAAAGTATGGCTATACCGTCTTACTCGCCCATGACGGGGAAAGCGCCCTGGAGATCTACTGGGAAAGAGGAGGGGACATTTCTCTGGTAATACTGGATCTGAACATGCCCGGGATGGGAGGAAGAAAGTGCCTTGAGAAACTCCTCATAAGGGATCCGGAAATCCGGGTGGTCATCGCCAGCGGCTATTTTGTGAACTGGGAAAAAAACGAGGCCCTGGAAGCCGGTGCCAAGGGCTTTATCCGGAAACCTTACGAAATGAGACAAATGCTCGAAGTGGTTCGCGAGGCGCTTAACGGGTAAGAACCTCCGCCCCATTCTTCACGCGGCATCAGCAAAGGAGCTGCAGGCTTCCTCCTTATCTTCACCCATTCCGGTACGTTCGAATCAGGATCCCCTGGTGTAGGCCAGCGGAACCAGGCTTTTTCCCCTTTCGTTTGCCATCTGCATCATGGTGTCACGACCGGTCAAGGGTGGCTCTCTCCGCATGTTTTCGGGCTTTGCCTGGAGAGTCATGGCCTCCGTTGTGCAGGTGGTGACGCATAGGCCGCAGCCGTCTTCCAGGAGCCCCTTCTGGGTCCTGCAGATACATTTGGCCACTGCTATCTTGTCCTTTCCCTTGATAATTTTACGGACATCCTCATAGGGGCAACGGGCCAGGAGACTTCGATGGCCCGGTTGACGGGAATGGCGCGCATGGGAACGGTCTTGCTTGACATTTCCCTGGCGAAGGCGTCTTCCATGCACTGATCCACAAGAGAAGCGAATTCACGATCGAGACTTTTGAGCTGGAATTCGTAGAAACCGACCACAAAGGGTGCCACCGCATACTTGACCTCACCCTTTTTTACACGAAAGAGCGTTCCCCTGGCCTCCATTGTTTCAAGAATATCGGCCACTCGATCAGGCTCCTGTTTGAGGCGCTCGGCCACGGCCTGAGCCGTCTCGAGCATCAGGCTGAGGTTCAGGTACATGCGGGCCTCTTCCTCGGTGAACAGCCTCCGGAGTATTTTCATCTCAACACCGGATTCCGTCTTGGGAAACCCGACGGAATACTGGTCCACCTACTCTCGAAGCTGTTCCACGCAACTGCCTTCAACTGTTTCAGCTTATGTGGTGGATTTGGGTGTGGATCAACACCTTGACGTAATCATATAATTACAGTATGATTTAGACATGATTACGCTTGACCAATCTCTTTTGCCTGACTGGGATGAGAACAATATCAGTCATATAGCTTTTCATGGAATAAAGCCTGAACAGGTAGAAGAAGTATATTATGGTGAGGGGCCGTTCCCGACTCTGGCTGTCCGGAACAAGAGGAAACGAGGGAAATCAATAGAATCGCGATATCGTCTGTGGGGATGTGATGCCTCCGGGCTGTGTATTGAGGTTATAGTGGCCCCTTATCCGGAGTATAGTATATGGAGATGCGTAACAGCATTTCCCATGTCCCCTGCTACAAGAAGGACTTATCTCAAGAGGATAAAAGGATGAAAAAACTCCCGAAGAGAATAAAAGCGAGCCTCCAAGAAGAGGCAAGAGAATGGGATCGAGACATTACTGGCGAAAACAACGTTCGCACTCAACAAATACTTGACAAAGCGGAGGTTTTTGAGGTTTCCCGTCCAGCCCGTCGGCCGGTCTCTCTTCGTTTGGATCCCTTCGACATTTCCATGATCAAGCGGCTTGCCCGCAGGAAAGGAGTTCCGCATACACAACTTATAGCCCAATGGCTTCATGAAAAAGTTGAACAGGAAAAAGGAAGTGAGCATTTGTAAAGAACAGTTTAATTCTTTGACAATTAGGCCGCCAATTTAAGGGTAGGGTTTTGTTCCTGTGTTTGGATCAAGGCCTTTGCGTCGCCGAGGAGCTTTTCGACAGGATTTAGCTCCTGCAGTTCTGCTGATCTGAAGAGGGACACAAAATCGCATGTACCTCGGCTCCAGCGGTTGATCGATTTTGTTGTGAAATTTTTCTGGTCACGACGGGCTTTCTTATTTGCTGCTCTGCATGCTTGCTATAGGGGCTGAACCCGTCGTATTCCAGGAATGTAAAGAATTGAGCTATTACCGGGGGGAGCGGATGCGTCTGTGGGGCCTTGAGCGGTGGTGTCCTTGCTCTGGGCATTTTCCTTGGGAGAAACCGTGAGGCCGCCCGGGACAGGAACGGGGCCCGTTCGGCTGCAAGGGAACTGCATGACCATTTCAAGGAAAAGTTTGGTTCCTCTTGCTGTCGGGTCCAGAACATGGAAACAGGGGACAACAAGAAGACCCATTTCCTGAAATGCGCCCGGATGACAGCGGCCGTTGCAGGAATGGCAGCCGAGTTGATTCTCAAAAGGCGTGGAGAACTCCTGGATCACGTGGACCGGCAATACCCGGAAATTGAGGGCTCCATGGTTAAAACAACGTTCAGGCGGGTGGCGGGCCTGATCCGCTGAACCGTTTTTTATGCCTTCGTCGGTTTGTTTCTAATAGACTCAATCTCTGCCAGAAACTTCTCCCTGAGTCCTGGTACGTACCTCTTCCAATCGTGAGGGAACCGGACCGCTTGTCAAAACAAAAGATCAGACCCCGACCACACTGTCCCCACTCGGCTCGCGTTGCTTTGAAGTCAGGAAGGTCCGCACGCTCCTTCCAGATCCCGGCAGCCTCTCGCAACACCACCTCCCGCCGACTGCGACCGGCTTGAGCGATGAACCGATTGACGGCCTCTCGAATAAACTCGCTCTGTTTCTTCCCAGCGGTCTTGGCGATAGCAGCCAGTTCGTCACGTTGGCGTTCCGTCAAGTAAATCTGCGTTCGTACCTCGTACCATGTCACACCTCTGAATTCATCCTCTTGATAATCCGGCTGTCCACCTTGCCTCCCTCAAGGATGCCACTTCGGCCTCGAACCCATTTTCTCAAGTTGTCTCATATACCGGGCAAAGAGGGCTGGATGCCACTCTTTCATGTTTTGTCTGACCTGTATCAGATCAACCTTCTTGATGAATTTCATTATGGATGCGTTATCCGAAATAACCATGGCATGATAGAAAAGTCCGGGAATACGGGCCTGATCCTTATCCCTGCCATAAATCTTGAGGAGCTCCAGATAATGCTTGAGCCATTCTCTGAGCTCCTCTAACTCCCTGAAGATTCGGCGTTCAAAGAACCCGTCCAGATGAGCTATCACCGGAAACCATCCCAGCGGATCCTTTTCAATGTGCTCCTCTTCCTCAAGTGCTTCCAGTCGCTCTCTCAATTCACTGTCGTAGAGATGAGCAATGTCCACCTGATCGGGTCCCATCGCAAAGGCCTCCCTGTAACAGATCCTGGCTGTGCGCAGATCGCCCCGCAGGGCATAGGCATCACCCAGGTAGCCATAGACCCTTGCCTTTCCTGGTTCGACCGCGATCAGCGCTTGGAGAGAGGTAATAGCAGGATCAGCCCTCCCGGCCAGCAGGTATATTAATCCAGTAGGGGTCCCTCCGGGGAGTTTCGCTGCCTCAACGTACCCGCCTTTAGCAAGCAACTCATCGACGATCCGCGAGAAGTATCGAGCCTGAAAACTCCTTTCGATGCTGTTTCCCGGCCAGGGGTGGCCGAATGTTTCCTCAAATTCCAGCCAGAGGAGGTAACGTCTCTCTGCCTCCGGAGGATCAATGTCTGCTCGGTTCCCGCTTCCAAGCTTCTCCAGCCAGAATTCACTGATCGATATTTCCTTGCTGGGCTCCCGGCCCCATGGGAACAACTTGAAATAGCGTTTCAGGGTCTCCACGCAACCGCGAAAATCCATCTCAAAGAGCTGTTGCACGCCTGTGTTGAAAAGGGTGTTTTCATCACCAAAGAGACTTAGCTGTTCAGGCACTTCTTACCTTTCCTTTTAATTTCACCCATTCTTATCCGATGGACCTCGCTGCCATAATCCATTCAGCAGCAAAACCGCCCCATCGAAGGCAATCAGATGTTGGCCGCGTTCGAACACGGGCATGCACCAGTCTGCCTGCGGCATCACCGCGCAAATAGTCTTCCCTGTTCTGGTCGTTGTTACCAGAAAAAATGTCTTGTGCTTCTTTCGCTCATCTCACATCATAGCAGACGTTCCTCTGACTCCTCACTCCACCGCGATCGTCCGGTCGTATCACCGCAAGCCCGGGCAAGGGATTCCCGTTTTCCCCAGCTTGTGTTTGCATGGGCACAAGATGGATTTAAAGCGGTTCTGCAATAGGTGGCCGGATCTGCCGTGGCTTCGATTGTACCACAAGGCATAACCGGTCAGGAAACGCCGCACGACCGTGGAGATCGGCACAGACCCATACCGCCCCTCCCTTCAATGCCCCTCACCATGACGTGGTGCAGGGCGCCGGCAGCATCGATTCGAGATTTCCTTGGCATTATCCACCATTATCATTCCAAGCCCTCTCCGGCAACCTAAAATCCTAACAGCGTGCCCATTTCTACGAAAGGCAGAATTTCTTGCGAATTTAAAAGATTGACCTTATTTTAGAACAGCTGATACCCAAAAGTAAACCACGGCCCATATGGGTCAAATTAGGAGTACCGGAAATGCGAAATGACCGGTCGGCCTGACAGGCGCTGAATGCCGATTGCCGATCGGGCTCATCCGGAAAAATCCATTTCCGGAGCACGGCGGGGACGGAGGGACTCTGATTGAAAGTCAGAGAAGTACAAGCGAAGAGCGTGCTCAACAAGTCCAAGATCTTCGATTACTGCGTGAACGCTTATACCGGGTGCCAGATCAACTGCAGGTATTGCTACGCCCGGCTCTTCATGAAGCGCTACTCGGGGCATCGGGAGCCGTGGGGGGACTTTGTCGACGTCAAGGTCAACGCCGCCGAGCGCTTGGAACGACAGTTGGTCCACGCGAAAAGAGGAACCGTCTGGATCTCTTCGGTCTGCGACCCTTACCAACCGCTGGAAGCGAAGTATGGTCTGACAAGGCGCTGTCTGAAGGAACTGCTCAAGAGGCAGTTCCCAGTCAACATCCAGACAAAGTCGAAACTCGTCTTGCGCGACCGGGATTTGTTCGAACAGTTCGAGGAAATCCAGGTCGGGATGACCGTAACGACGGAGGATGAGGAAGTGGCGAAGCTGTTTGAACCCCTCGCCAGCTCGGTTCAAGAGCGCTTGGATGCCCTGGAGCAAATCCATTCCGCCGGAATAGCCGCTTTTGCTTTTGTCGGACCCATCCTGCCCGGCGATCCCGTCAGACTCGCCGAACGCCTTGCCGGCAGGGTCGACAAGGTGCTGGTCGACAGGATGAACTACGTCTCCTCTGTAAAGAAGTTCTGCGAACGGATGGGATTTGAACAGGAGCTGACGGAAAGCTTCTTCGTGCAGTACAAAGAAATACTTGCGTCCGAACTCGCGAAAAAGGGGGTGGTGTGCGAGGTCCTGTTTTGACGTGTTCCCTGATCCACCATCAAGGTATCATCTCCCCGCCAGACGGGATCTAAGGAGCTGCGTTGCCTTCGATCGCTCCTCCTTGCGACGTATTGTTTATACGACTCAGTCGTCGCTCCTCCCGTATACAGCAGCGGGATCTACGATGCGGCGCATGCATCTGACATTTTGCTGGTGATCAGGAATGTCGCCAATCCAGCCGCTGAAACGCATCATGCAGAAATTAGACGGTGGATTCGGGTGTTTCAACTCCGATTGACATGGGGGTCCCGAAGGTATAGGAATTGAAGGCCCTGAAAAGGCCGAGAGAAACAACATTTCAGAACGGAGCCTTTAATGCGAAAACCCAATCTTGCACCCCAGATTGTCTTTTTTGAGCATACTTTTACTGTTCCTGGCGTCTTGCAGCTCGAAGGTCAATGAGGCCAACTTTGAAAGAATAACGCCGGGGGATGACCCAGGAGGAAGTCAATCAGATTCTCGGACCGCCTACCGAGTCTTCCGGCATCTCCATCGGGACCCTGTCCGGAACCGCTTCGGAATGGAAAAGTAAAAACGCGGACATCACCGCTCAGTTCCTGAACGGAAAGGTCTGGGCAAAACAAAGCTCCTTTCGCTGACTTTCTCTTTGATTCAGGATCGATATCACCGACGATCTCCTCAAAATGGCCCTTTGTATGATGGGGCGGCGGTTTCCATGTCTCCTTTTCCTGCATATGTGAAAAGAACCAAATGCTCTGGCTTTTTTCAATAATCAAGTGAGGTGTCGCCGGAACTTATAGAATATGTCGAAATTTCACGGACGTCGCCTTTTCCTCAGCAATCCTCCGGCCACGGGTAACCGATTCACTGACAGAGGGAACCGATATCCCCGGTTTTCGCGCCAGGGAAGACATGGAGATCCCCAGTTCCCTTACCGCCCAGTAACACAATAGGCTACGGGCCTCTACAATCCGCCGATACTTCCCTTCTGCCCACACCTCTTCCGACATGACGCCCAGCACTTCCGATACCCTCGAAGCGACTCTCTCCAGATCAAAACCTCTTGATTGGAGTGCGTAGCACTTTTCCATGGTCTCTTCGGCAGATGTCAGCACACGCCCCACGAAATCTCCGTCAACTTAGAATCCTAACAGCACATTTCCATTATGTGGCCTGAGAGACAGCAGCTATACGCAATTAGAGGCAAACACGGATTTGTCAGACGTATCAAAGGTTTTTGAGATGGATGATATTTGTATCTTCTGGATGGATATCTCAGGTTTGGATCAGTGCATCATGAAATAACATCATAGACGTCCCTCTTCTCACTCCATATGAAAATCCCTTTCCTTTGCATTTTCCCAAAAAACCTCTTGGGTTGTGACCGTATCTGTCAAAACCGTTCTGTATGATGGAGCAAAGGGGTTGGGTTTGTGGCCTGTGAACTTAGCCTTTCGTGAGATCCATATAGTGGGGCATCGAGCGATTCGGGACTACACGTAAAAGCGAAGTCAGGGAAACTATTTGACATAATCCCTTCAGAAGGATACTTAAAAATACAAAGCTTCTTTCCCAACCGGACCAGCACGAGAGGTGAAACCTTTTGATGAAAAAGCCGGTATTGATCAAGACAACGCCCCGCCTTTTTCCCGACGAGGAATCAGAAGCCACCACCGCACCCCAAATCACTATTGAGGGCCGTATCACCGACCCCCTGTCTTATAGCTATTTCAAGGGTAGAACAAATCTCTTCACACGCATCAGCAACAAAGGCATCAATCCGTACCGGTTTGGTATCGAAACCCTGGGACAAGTGCGCGAAAACGGTAACAAAGCGTCTGTATTGTTATTGAGGGTAGAGCGTTTTTGCATTCTGACAGATTGACTTGGTTATTTATTTCCAGACGCAAACCCACTGATATGAAAAAAGGATGGGCAGAAAAGGAAACAGGATTAAGAAAAACAGCTTTTTTTGCCTCTCGTGTGACCGTATCTGTCAAAACGGTGCGGTAGAATGAAACAAATGCTGTGATTTTCCCACCCCCAAAAAACCGCCCCTGAAGAGGGGCGTCGGCCCGGCAAAGACATCTTTCAGGGAGCTAAGTTTTGGCAACCTCGATAAAAAACCGGTTTAGGGGTTAAATTGCCATGGATAGTCCCGGCAGGTTGAATCATCCTGATTTCAACAACACCCGCCACGCCTCTCCTTAGGATGCGCACCTCGGCGGGTTTTTTGTGTCCGTAACCCTCGGCGTAGAGGGGAGGTTTTTGCGGTTTTGGATTGAATTCTTTTTTGGGTATTTTGCCTCGTTTACACATATTTTCTTCAAGGTCACAAAGGGCAAACACGCAAAACAGGAATACTAATAGGCTCAATCGGGAAGAGGGCACATAATTCTGATGTTTGATTTTTCAAAGTTTATTGCCCACACAAAAGGGCAAGACGGTAAAGAAGATCTTTTGATCGATCACCTAAGAAATGTAGCTGTGATGGCACGAACCTTCGCTGATAAATTCAATAGTGGAACACTGGCTTTCTGGCTTGGACTTCTTCATGATCTCGGAAAGATTAACCCGTTGTTTCAATCATACCTGGAGGCAATGGAAGAGAATCGAAGCCACTCCACAGCGCCACACGCTATATGGGGTGCTTCATTCATGTACTACCTTCTGTGGTGCAAAAACCATAAGGACGCATGGAAGGAATTCGCTTTGCCGATATATGGGCATCACGCTGGATTGCAGCCTCATGGCTTGGCCAGCCAGAGGTTCTCTCGGTTCTTGAAGGACGATGACTCAATAATTGAATCAATGGTTTCCGCTTGGACCGAGCTACAGCAGCGCTTTACCCCTAAATCGCCGTCCTTTAGAATCACCAATGACAGCCATAGGGAAATGCGCCTTCGCATGGTGTTTTCCACCCTTGTGGACGCTGATTACCTTGTCAGCGAACAACATTTCGATTCACAAAAGGCCATCAATCGTGGGAAGTGGCCCGAGTTGCCCGAATTGTGGGAACGTTTCCGAAAAAACCAGGACGACTTGCTTAAGAAGGTTGAGGCGAATCTTACAAGAGTCAACCGCATCCGACGTGAAGTTTATGATTCGTGTCTGGGTGCTGCCAAAAGGAAACCCGGCGTCTTCAAATTGACCGTGCCAACCGGCGGCGGCAAGACCCGTAGCGGACTGGCCTTCGCTCTTCAACACGCTATTCGAAATAAAAATATTTTCGACCGCATAATCGTCGTGTTGCCATACACCAGCATCATCGATCAGACAGCCAGCGAATATCGCAAAATCCTAGAAAAAGATGGGGAATGCGTCTTGGAGCACCACAGCCAAGTGGACGTGCCCGACGACAAGGAAGAACAAAACCCAAAGCATTTGCGCTATCGTCTGGCGACTGAGAATTGGGATGCCCCACTGATTGTCACGACAACCGTACAGTTTTTCGAAAGCCTATTCACCAACAAGCCGGGGCGTGCGCGTAAGCTGCACAACATCGCGAAAAGTGTCCTTATCCTCGATGAGGTTCAGACGCTACCACCGCAACTGCTCAAGCCTACGCTCGACGCCTTACGCGACCTCGTGGATCACTATGACGTCAGCCTTGTTCTCTCTACGGCCACCCAACCAGCCTTCGACAACACACCATACCTTAAGTCGTTTCAGGATATAGAAGTTAAGGAGATCGTGCCAGACTACCCACGGCATTTCGCTGCGCTTCAGCGTGTGAATTATGAATTCCGGACTGATCCGCTCGATTGGTCGGAGCTGGCGGAAGAGATCAATGATCTGCGCCAGGTTATGGTCGTGCTCAACACCCGCAAAGACGCACTTGCTCTGATCGACGCCATGGGTGAAACGCCCCACATATGTCACCTCTCCACACTCCTCTGCGGGCGACACCGCAAGGATAAACTCAGGGAAATTCGGAGTCGCCTTGATGATAGTCAACCAGTCCGTCTAATCAGTACTCAGGTTGTTGAAGCCGGGGTAGATCTCGACTTCCCGGTCGTTTACCGCGCCCTCGGCCCCCTCGACCGCATCGTTCAGGCCGCGGGGCGATGCAACAGGGAAGGGAAGCTGGACAAAGGGCAAGTCGTCATTTTTGAACCGTCCGAAGGACGAATGCCGCGCGGCTCATATTTCGCGGGCTTTCAGAAAGCCAAAGTTATGTTAGACGAAAACGATGTCAATACTCTAAGCCAACCGCAAATATTCATGGAGTACTTCAAGCGCCTGTATGGTGATTTAGATTTGGATGAGAGTAAAATACAGGTGCACCGCGAGGCATTGGATTACCCCAAGGTAGCCAGACTGTATCGCCTGATAACTGATATCACGCTTCCTGTAGTAGTTCGCCATGGTGATTATGAAAAACATCTGAAAAATTGGAAGTTTCATCCTTCACGCAAAACCTGGAGGCAGCTCCAGCCTTTTATTGTCAATGTTTTTGAATATGAAGCTGGATCTTTCATCCACGATGGAATCATGAAGGATTTGGGGAACAGTCTGTATCTATGGAATGGCAAGTATGATGAGAAGATCGGCGCTGTCGCCGAATACGATCCTGCGGACTTGTTTGCATAATTAAACGACAAAAATTAAGGAGGTCGCAATGCATGGGGAAAAAGGGGTTCATGTGAAAGTTGGCGGAGAATATGCCTGTTTTACCCGACCTGAATTTAAGGTGGAACGTGTCACTTATCCGGTCATGACGCCCAGTGCTGCGCGCGGTATACTTGAAGCAATATACTGGAAACCGGAATTCCGTTGGGAAGTTAGTGAAATACAGGTTTTGCGAGACATTCGCGAAACTTCAATCTTGAGGAACGAGATTGATGCTACGCAAAGCAAACAAGGAGGGGCGTTCTTCATTGAAGACAAGCGCATCCAGCGCACCTGTCTCATGCTTCAAGACGTGGAATACATCATTCACGCGGAGATTGTTCAGAAACCCCATGACAAAGAGCATCCGAAAAAACATATCAACTGCTTCAACCGCCGGGTCGAGAAAGGTCAGTGTCACCACCGCCCATACCTGGGGACACGTGAATTCGATGCCTGGTTTGAAACTCCCACAGACGAAGACGTTCCACTCTCGTTTAATTCGGTGTAGAAATCCACGCCCTGTGGGCGTGGTCATGTGGGATTGGCTATGCCGGTCCCGAATGGGCTTGGCCGAAGGCCCAGTGATCGTGTCCTCTCACAATTTTCTTTGAGAACATCCAGCGAAAATGAGCAGAGCACGGATTCAAGCAAACCTCGGACGCAGAGAATTTGGACGTCGGACTGTGCCTACTCAAGTCTTCTCAGCCTTTGCGAAACTCAGAGATAGCCTGGTGCCACAAATCTTGGGTATGGCACGGCGGAAAGCCCCCCTGTGGGGGGCAAACTCAAAGCCACGTCCTTTGGGCGTGGATATTTACTCGCCGAATCGGCAACATGTTGTTCGATATTGCCTTTCAGGAAAACTCGGATCGCAAGGAAATGTCATTCCTAAAGACCGTCGGTGATAAGCAACGCAAAGTAAATGGTTGCGCATTGGCCGTTTTTTTCGATGCCTCCATCGAAGACGGTCGGCTAATCATTCCTAGGAAGAAATACCAACAGCTCTATAAAATGGAGAGAGATCATGCTTAGAGAACTCTATGATGCAAACAGTAGGTTCAGCCAAGAAGATCCGCGCCTCTATTACTTCTACCGGTATAAAAAGGCTAAATGGGTAATTGAAATAGATGAAAAAATTTTTCATATAACAGGCCCTTTTGAAAATGATAGTTTTAGACGCCTTGCAGCTCCCGATAGACAACGCTCCAGCAAATCGAGTAAGGCAAAACCTTTTCTTGGCATTGAAAAAGCGAAGTACGCATTTCTTTTGCCAACAAAAGACGTACCCCCTCCCTTTTGGAGACTGATGAAAGATGCCTCAGAAGAGACAAAAGATTCTGGCCTAGTTTCTATTGTTGCTTTTTACGAGAGTAAAGGGTTCAGGAGTCTATTGGATTTCAAAAAGAAGTCCATACGAGGTAGAAAGAAGATTGATGATGATGATCTGGTGGCTTTTCGGGTTTCAGGTGAGAGTGATTTTCCCTTTGAAAGGGAACAAGTGGCAGACTTCTGGTATCGGAGACTTTCCAATGAATCTTTGCTGGTATATGAGGCGATTTGTTCGATTTCAGGCGAAAAGAGATCCCCTCTCAAGCTAATTCCCCAAGAGATCGTCGTGATGGGCCAGAAATGCCAGATATCTTCCTTTAATAAATCCGCTTTCACCTCTTTCGGCAAGGGACAGACCGCCAATGCCTCAATCAGTGTGGAAGCCATTGCTAAGGCGATTCAATCGTTGCAATATCTCGCGAACCATCCGCGTCATCATGCGGTATTGGCGCGAGGCGATACCAAAAGCAGAACTGATCCCCTCCGCAACTACTTCGCTATCTTCTGGTTACAGAGGGAGGAAACCAATGAAATCGATGGAGAAAAATTTAATTCGGTGTAGAAATCCACGCCCTGTGGGCG
>CAYOIU010000027.1:0-20881 GCA_964404085.1 uncultured Desulfobacteraceae bacterium
CTACACTCAACCCCCCATAGAGGGACACATTGATCACCCCCATGACTAGGCCTTCCTTGCCTTCAGGTGCAAGCTCGCCCGCATAGGCCTGGGCCACCGGCAAGATCATGGCTGCTGTAATGCCTTGGAAGAAACGGATCACGATAAGGACGGACACGTCATTTGAGAACATGTAAGCGACAGATGCCACGAAGTAGGCCAAGAGGCCCAGTGTGATGAATGGTTTTCTGCCCTTCAAATCAGACAGATGTCCAAAATAGGGCAAAAAAAGTGTTCTAGAGAGGGAGAATGACGCAAAGATGAATCCAATCTGGAGACCTGTAGCTCCAAGGCTGTGAGCATAGGAAGGAAGCAAGGGAACCACAAGACCTGCGCCCAGCATGGACGAAAAGATTGCGAAAAAAAGGACGATTAGGACTCTCCTGTTGATCATGGATGCCCTTTCGAGACTTGTGAACCAGCAGACTCAGCACTGACCTAAGATGCGAGGAAGTAAATTATTTGAAGCGTTTTTTTGTTGAAATAAATCCTCCAAGTAAGTACGAACTTTGGAACAGATGCCAACCATCCCTTTTCGGCAAGCTTTCCAAGTGGAGGTCAAAAAATGGTTCTTTCCTATGAAAAAAAAGAAAAGACTGCCACGATCACCCTAAACCGCCCCGAGGTCATGAATGCAATCGACCTGGATCTCGCCCGGGAACTCTTCGCGGCATGGACTGACTTCGCTGACGACCCGGAAATAATGGTCCTCATCATCACAGGAAGTGGTGATAGGGCCTTCTGCGTCGGAGCAGATCTAAAAGAGCGAAGCCAAATTGGGAAGGACGTTCACGTCTCCTCCTTCTGGGATTCATCCTTTAAAATGCCCATGCGCGATGCCCATTGTAACAAACCTATTATCGCGGCCATCAATGGTCACTGCCTTGCGGGGGGATTGGAACTTGCCCTTGTCTGCGATATCCGAATTGCATCAGAAAATGCCACATTCGGGCAGCCTGAAATCAATTGGGGGATATTCCCGGGCATGGGAGCCACCCAGCGTTTGCCAAGAGTTCTCCCTTACAATCTGGCCGCCGAGATCCTCTTCACGGGTGAGCGTATCGACGCCCCCAGGGCCTTTGAAATCGGTCTGGTCAATCGCGTAGTTCCCCTCCAGGAATTGATGCGAACAGCTCGGTCAATAGCGAGGAACATCAGTGAAAAAGCTCCCCTGGCCCTCAGAGCCGCCAAAGAGGCCCTACTCAGAAGTTATGAACTACCACTTGACCAAGGACTGCGAGTAGAGGGCCTTCTCCGCCGTGTCGTCGGAGATACAGAAGATGCCCTTGAGGGCATGAAGGCCTTCCAGCAAAAGAGAAAACCCCGGTACCGAGGGCGCTGAACCCTCGGAGGAGCTTCTAAGACTTAATAGGACGTAGGCCAAGCGTGCAACAAGTGCCGGCCAATTCCTCCTCTCCTGGGGTTACGTTGTATTTCCAGCATACGAATCAGGAAATTGCGGGTTTCTGCTGGATCGATGATTTCGTTCACGCCGAAAATCCCGGCAGCATCCCAAGGCCCTGTATTCTTACCCATTTCATCAAACAACTTTTCAAACTTTTCCGGGTCGTCTTCTTTCTTGATATTGTAGACAACATTGATTCCCGGCTCTGGATCCATGAAGCTTATTTCAGCCGTAGGCCAGGCAGCAAAAACATCCGAATACTTTCCGCCACCCATGTTCAAGTAAGCCTGACCATAGACTTTTCTGATGACTACGGTCAGCTTCGGAACTGTAACGAGCGAAAGAGCGTTCATCCAGTTAATGATCTTCCCCGTGATCTTTCGGCGCTCTCCCTCTTTTCCCACCAAGAAGCCCGGAGTATCCACCAATGCGATGATAGGGAGATTAAAGGAGTCGCAGAGTACAAGGAAGCTGGTAATTTTCTCACAGCAATCCGCATCGAGGGCGCCAGCCCCACACAGTGGATTATTGGCCACGATCCCTATGGCATGCCCATTCAGTCTGGAAAAGGCCGTTATGCAGGGTTTGCCGAAGGCGGCTTTCAGCTCGAGAAATTCCCCCCGATCAACGATTGCTTTCACGATGTTTCGCATATCGTAGACTCGGTTTCGCTTTTCAGGGAGGTATTGGAGAATAGGGGTCATATCCCGATTCGAACCTTCCGGGTCTTCTGCCCTGGGAGGAACCTCCCCGGAATGGGAAGGCAGGTAGCTCAGAAACGCTTTTGCTATATCCATGCATTGCTCTTCAGTTTCGCCCACAGCATCCACTAGACCGGTCACCTGGGAGTGGAGCTTCCATCCGCCAAGTTCCTCGGGCGGGGTTTCTTCACCTGTAGCAATCTGAGTCACCTTGGGACTTGAAACGGCCATCACTGCCCCTTTCAACATGACACTGATATCGGACATGGCCGAATACCAAGAGGAGCTGCCATAACACGGTCCAAAAAGAACAGAAATCCAAGGGGATTCCCTCAGCCTTCGGTATTGGGCCGTATTCTGACCCCCCTGACCCATCCCTAAGGCACCCATGCAGTCCGGCATGCGTGCACCCGTGGATTCACTCAGGAATACCAGAGGTAGGCCCTTTTCGCAGGCCAGGAATCGCATGTATTCAATCTTCTTCATATTGGTGGCAGAGCTGGAGGCACCCAGAATGGTCATATCATTCGCTACAGTACCCACAGGTCTCCCGTCCACGGAGCCGAATCCGATGATCTTCCCATCGGTGGGGGTCCTCTTCCCCATACCGGGGATGGCTGAATGCGTAAAGAGCCCTATTTCCTGAAATGTGCCAGGGTCAAAGAAGTAGTCGATCCTCTCCCGAACATTGAGCTTGCCCGAGGCCTTCCGGGCATTTAGCCTTTTTTCTCCACCCATGCCGAGTTGGTACCTCTTCTTTTCCCGGAAAAGCCTCATTTTTTCGTTGTGGGTCATTATCCTTTACCTTTCCGACCGGTACGACTTGAAAACGGCCCCATTTTCTGCTTCACGTAAACTCCGGCATTCCTGCCGGATCTGTTCTTAAGCAAAACCCATGCTTTTTGCTCAAGGACCAGTCAACGCTCGACAAAGCTCAAACGAAGCTGGGAAGCCAAGTGGCCAGGCCTGGGAATAAAATCAATATCAATCCGTATACGATTCCCACCAGAAAAAAAAGTGGAAAAATCGCCCTGATCACGTTATGAGCGGGCTCCTCGGCGATGGCCGCCGCTGTGTATGCTCCTACACAGACGGGCGGGGTAAGGAGCCCCATGCCCACAAAGCCTGTGAACACAATCATGAGGTGCAGCAGATCGATGTCCAGCGCTGTGGCGATGGGTGCGAAGATGGGAAGTGTCAGGTACATGATGGGGACCACCTCGATGAATGTACCCAGAATCAATACAATAACACCGCAGGAAACAAGGAAAAAAACAGGCGTCACGCCGAGGCTCATGACCCCGTTGATTATTTTGTGGGGAAAACGGGTATAGGTGAGTGCCACCGACAAAAAGGAGGCCATTGCAATGATCGCAAAAATCATGGATGTGGTGGCGGCCGTTGTTTTCAGGGCTTTCCAAACTCCCTTGAAATCCAACTCACGGTAAACAAAAAAACCGGCAACAACCGCCCAGATGCCGGCCACCGCCGCGGATTCGGTGGGGGTTAAGAGGCCGCTGTAAATTCCTCCCAGAATGAGCACAGGGGTCATTAGCGCTGCCCAGGCCGAGCAGACGCTCCGGATAAACTTTCTCCAGCCGGCCCGGGGGCTTTTCTCCATATGGCGGCATTTCCAGACGACTACTACAATGAGCAGCCCTCCGAAAACAAATGCCGGGACAATCCCGGCAACGAAGGCTTGGGCAACATTCTCACCCGTGATCGCGCAGTAGATAATAGCTCCATTGCTGGGAGGGATCAGGATATCCAAAAAGCCGGAACAGGCTGCCAGCGCAGCCGCAAAAGCCCTCGGATATCCTTTCTCCACCATAACGGGCAACATGATTGTGCCTACGGCAACGATGGCGGCCAGGATTGAACCGCACATCGCACCGAAAAATCCCATGGTCAAGACCATGGCAATCCCCAGGCCGCCCCGCCAGTGCCCGACAGCGCTTGTGAAGACATCCACCAGTCGACGAGCCATGCCCCCTTCTACCATAACCATTCCTGAAAAGATAAAGAGCGGGATGGCAAGCAGGATATACTTGGTGATGGAGTCAAAGGTGACTTGAGCAAGAACGCTCCAGGGCAGATGAAGGGCATTAACAACAACCAAGCTTCCTGATAGGCCGAAAACGAGGAAAATGGGCACGGAAATAAAGAGCGTAATGATTCCCACTGCAACGGCGACAGGAATCATGGGGTCTCTCCTTCCTCTTCCGGTTCTTGGTTGGACCGGCAGAGCTTGAGAAAGTTCACCAGTTCCTCCCAAACCATCTCAATTGCGAACAAGAGAAGGAGGCCGAAACCTATGGGGAAAGGCAGGTAGGTCACCCACAGCTTGAAGATGATCTCCATTTGAGTCTCAAAGCCCATCTCATGGTAGTATCTGACAGCAAGGATACCCGCCATAAAGAACTGGATCGACACGCCCACCACCACCGAGTAGACCACGATCATGAGCAATGACCGGGCTCTGCCCGTGATCTTTTCCGGCAGGATATCCACGGAAATGTGCTTCTTTATCTTGAGCAGTACCCCCATCATAGGGAAGACGACGAGGGGCACCATCAGGCGCGGAAGTTCCTCCATGAATGCCCGGCTCGATCCGACCACATAGCGGCCCACCGCCTCCAAGAAGATGGAGAGCACATCCAGGCCCACGATCACCGCTGCAAGGCTCATGATGACCTTGGACAGGACCTGCGTGATCCTCCGGTAAACTTCCAGCGCCCTTTCCATTCGGGGACCTCTCTCCAGCCCTACTTGTGACCTGCAAACGTCTTGGCCGCCTGGTACAGGGCCGGATCGATACTCTCGGCAATTTTCGGCCAGACCTCGGTCTTTTCAATTTCGATCAGTTTCTTGACTTCCGACTCCGGCAGTTTGGAGACCTTACCGCCGTGTTGCTCCACAAATTGCTTGAGCGTTTCATTGGAATAGGCCATCACCCCTTCGGTGGCCTCCTTGGAAATTCTCGGCCCTACATCCTTGAGTACGATGTCCTGGATGTCTTTGGGAAGTGAGTTCCACCACCTGACGTTTACAGCCACGTAGGCATCCGCATAAAAGTTGTACGGTTGCTGTGCGTACTTGAGGTAGTCCCACCAGCTGTACGCCTTTATGGCGGAAGGTACGGTTTGAAGGGTATTGATCATGCCGCTCTTGAGGGCGGTGTAGACCTCGGCGGTGCTCACTTTCACATAGCTGATGCCCAGGGGTTTGAAGGAGTGCCGCTCGGTTCCGATCAGAGTGCGGGCCTTGAGCCCCTTGAATGCAGACACCGAGTCAAGGGGTCGCTCCGTGGAGAAGTAGCACGCCGGGCCCACGGGGATATATGCCAGAATTTTGATCCCCAGCTTCTTCTGGAGCCCTTCCCATTGTTGGCGACCTTCCGGGGTTCTTTCCCAGAAGTCCCTTTTCTGCTGGAAGCTATCAAAAAAGCGCATCATGCCTGACAGGAAAAAGTTCTTGTTGACTCTCATGAAGAGCACACCCAGAACCCCGCCCATATCCACGCTCCCTTGGGACAGTGCAGGTACGATCTGCGCAATGCTGTAAAGCTGGCCGGAAGGGAAAACCTCGATGTCCAGACGCCCGTTGGTGGCCTTCTTGCATTCCTCAGCGAACTTGCTCGCCATTATCGCAGAATAGTGTTTTGGGCCCCAGTGGTAAGATAGGCGAGCCTTGTAAATTTTGGCATCAGATGCCATGGCCCATGGCGTCACAGCCAGCATCACGATCAATCCTATAATGATCGGAAGAACAGATGAACGCCGCCTGCCCATTTTTCTTGTCTCACTCATAATGACCCTCCTCTTTGTTAAAAGTGTTTAATTTAACTTCTCCTCCCAAAAAATTTCCAACTCTCAATGGACTCGACGGTCCAGCACTTTCCAGAAAGGTTGTTTGAGCACCCGCCGGTTTATTTTGCCGTAAAGATTCTTGGGAATCTCCTTGATAAAATCCACGGACTTGGGTTTTTTGTAGCTTGCCAGGTTGTCCTTACAGTGCTGGATGATCTCTGCCTCGGTTAGTGCCATTCCCACCTTTGGGACGACAAAGGCCTTGATCGCCTCTCCCCACAGATCATCTGGGACACCGACTACGGCCGTCTCAGCCACGCCGGGGTGGGACATAATAATGTCCTCCACCTCCCGGGGATAGATATTAAAACCACCTGAAATGATCATATCGGACTTGCGGTCCATAAGGTAGACATAACCCTCTTCATCCATCATGCCCATATCGCGTGTATGAAACCAGCCGCCCTTGAATGCCTCGGCCGTCTCCTCCGGCATTTTCCAGTACCCTTTCATTAGTTTGTTCGTGCGTATCAGGATCTCACCGGTCTTGCCCGGTTTGGCTTCTTTGCCTTCCTCATCCACAATTTTTACCTCAACTCCCATTGCCGGCCGGCCGGCCGAAAAAAGCCTCTTCGTTTGTGTCTCTGTTCCATCGATGACGTGATCTTCCGGGCCCAGGAAGGTGATCGGCTGGGCACATTCCGTCATGCCGTAGTTCTGGCGGAAAACCCTGCCAAAGATACGGATCCCCTCTTTCAGCCGATCCACAGCCATGGGGGCTGTACCGTACCAGATTCTATTAACGCTACTGAGGTCATAGGAGGAGAGTCTGGGAAACATAAGCACCCGATAGAGCATGGTAGGAATAAGCAGGAGTGAGTTCACCCGTTCACGTTCAATGGTCTTGAGAATTTCCTCTTCATCAAAGCGGGGCAGAATAATATTTTTTGCACCCCGGCAATAATAGACCATCATCATCAGGCCTGCCGCATGGGTGAGTGGACCAATGTTGAGGTTAACCGTATCCGGTCCAATGGGTTGGTCCATGTTCATCAGGGTGTTGGTGATCACGTTATAGCCAACACGGAAGGGCCAGACACCGCCTTTAGGCCTGCCGGTGGTGCCGGAGGTATATTGAATCCTTTCGATGTCCTTGTCATAGTCTAAGTCCACATCAGGTGCGGTCTCGTGTTGGTCGGCCACCAGTTCATCATACGTCAAACGGCCCGGCTGTGGTGTGCCGGCCACAATCACGTGTTTGAGGCTTGGAACTGATGGGAGAATCGGCTCCAGGTTGTCGATGAATTCCTCTCCGACAATGACCGCATCGGTCTCAGAATCGTTGAGGATGTCCAGATGCTCTTTGGCCGAGTGCCGGGCGTTGAGGGAGATATAGGTCAAACCAGCTCTGGGAATGGCCAGGATGGATGTGGCACTCTCCACGCAGTTGTTCAGGAGCACGGCCACTTTGTGGCCGGTGGTCATGCCCAGAGAAAGCAGACCGTGACTAAGGCGGTTAACCCGAGCGTCCATTTGGGAGAAGGTTAATCGCGTATCTTTGAAAACAATGGCGGTTCGGTCCCCATAACGGGTTACCGGCCACATGAATAGGATTCCCGGCTTCATGCTTCAGCACCTCCTTAAGATGCAGCATTGCCCATGAAGTCTAATTCCGTCTCACTGTGATAGAATAGGGTAACTCACTCCGATACTGTGTCTCAACATACTCGATTGGCTGACGCTCTTCGTCAACATACACTGTTCTTACGACAAGGACTGCGTGGCCTTCAGCCAGGCCTAAATGTTTAGCTGTTGTACTGTCGGCCCCACCGAGGGAGATATTCTGGACCCCCTCCACCACCTGAATGCCTGCCAACTTCTCAATCTGCGGAATAAAGGGGTTCTCGTCCAGGCTTTCCAAGGGAATCCGAGAGCCAAACCGGAAAGGCAGATAGTAGCTCACGTATGAAATGGGCTGATCCTGGTACCAACGCACACCCCTGATCTGGAAAACGAACCGATCTTGAGGGTTCTTGAGCCTGCTCCTAATCTCCTCTGTGTTTGAAACCATTCCAAACTCATGGGTTTTAAAGGACATTTTAGAGCCGAAGTGGAAGATATCATTAAGATTCTCTACGGTGGGAGGCTGGGTCTTCCAGGCCTCTCGGCCGTTCACATAGCAGCCCGAGCCCTTAATACTGTGAATAAAGCCCTCATCAACCAGCAGCGCCTTTGCATTCCGAATGGTCGGCCTGCTCACGCCATACCTCTTGGTCAGTTCGTCCTCGGTGGAGAGCCGACTCCCTGCCGGCCATGTTCCGTTCAGGAGGTCACTTCGGATCAAATTGGCGACCTGGTAATAGAACGGCAGAGGTCCGTTGGTCAGTTTGTTGTTCACCCGCTTAGTTTTTGGACGAGTCATTAGATCGACCCTCTCGCGTTGATGGGAAAATGGGGTCTTTTGTTCTCGATCTCTGACAGCCTTCTAGACGCGCATCATTCGATGTGTCGGACCCAATTGCTCGGGTAACACACGATAAACCTGTTCGACCCAATCACATAGAACGGACCTGGTGTTCCGCGGATCAATGATATCTTGTACACCAAATCTCTCTGCGGTGCGGAAGGGTGACTGGAATTGGTCATAATAGGCCTCCAGTTCACGCCGTCGCGCCTCCGGGTCATCGGAAGCCTCAATGTCTCGCTTATAGGCTGCATAGACTCCGCCCTCAATAGGCAGGGATCCCCAAATCCCTGAAGGCCATGCGTAGCGCAGGTTTAGGTCATGGTGTCGGCCGTAAGACGAACCTGCCACGCCAAAAGCCCTTCGAAGAACTATGGCCACCCAGGGTACCCTGCTTTGGGCGATAGCCTGAAGAGCCCGAACCGATATTCGGATGGTACCTGCTTTTTCAGCTGCAAGTCCAACGACAACGCCAGGTTGATCCACAAAGTTGACGATGGGAAGGTGAAATGTGTCGCACATATCAACAAAACGTATCGTCTTCTCAGCAGCCGCAGCATCCATACCACCGCCATAGAATCGGGTGTCATTGATCATTGCACCCACGGGATAGCCGTTCAGTCTGCCTAGTACGGAAACTACCGAGCGGCCCTGGTACCGGCCAATCTCAAAAAGCGACTCTGTATCGAAGACCAATTGCAGAAGCTTTCTTGCGTCGTATGTTTGTTTCCGGCTCCGTGGTACAATGGAGAGCAGTTCTTCTTCCTGCCGATTGGGATCATCATCACACTCCTGCCAGGGTGGGATTTGAAATACATTGGAGGGAAAGTAAGAGAAGAATCGCCTAATCTGCCGGAACGTATCCTCTTCATTTTCCGCCTCATTATCGACCACTCCACTGCCCCGAGCGTGGATTCTATAACCGCCCAATTCTTCCTTGGACAACGTCTCGCCAGTGGCCGGGGTAACGACCGGAGGGCCGGCGGCAAAGACCTGGCTGGTGCCCTTTACCATGACCGAGAAGTGAGAATCGAGTACTCGAACTGCTCCCAACCCGGCCACAGATCCTAACGCTGCGCTGGCTACGGGAATAAATCCCAATAAGTCCACATACTTCCAATCCTTGTATCCCGGCAGCTTGGTTGCACCCATCCTTTCCAGGAGTTTTACACTACCCCCAGCCGTATCCACCAGACGCACAAGGGGCATGCGCATCTCAAGGGCCAGGTTCTCGGCCCAGATCCATTTATCAGGGTTCGTGGCTTCAGATGAGCCACCTCGCACCGTAAAATCCTCAGCTGAGACGACTATACGCCTGCCATCGATCTGGCCGGATCCGATCACCACATTTGCCGGGGTGAAGTCGATAAGCTGCCCCTTCTCGTCGTATTTGGCCGCTCCGGCCAGGGCACCAATTTCGCGAAAAGTTTCTTGATCGAGGATCCTATCAATCCGTTCCCGAGCGGTGAGTTTTCCGGCTTTGTGGTGACGCGCCACATTCTCGGCCCCACCCATTTTCTCGGCCAGCTTTCGCCGCAGCATTATTTCGTCAACCTCACGTTTCCAGCTCACAAAACCGACCTCCTTTGGTATTTGTATTTTTAGATATACAAATATACACACTATTTGTCAATATATATTCACAACTTATCATTCGATAATTTTGCTTCAGTTCTGTCATGTTTCGCTCGATCCTCCAATCCTGCAATTCTAATAAGTCCAGAAGAAATGTGAAGTGAAACACAACCGACCGATGTATCTATTTATTATTCCAATTAGTTAAAAGACCTGACGTTTCCCGACCTTATCAAATTTACTCTTACAAAAATATCTTGACATGGCCAAAGGGATTCAATACTTTGCTTATTATACACAAATTACATATTATTCAATATTCAAAATCCAATCAGCTGTATTTGCGCACTATTCAGTATGAGTTTCACCCCTTCCCTAATCCTTCCTTTTGTTGAAGATACCGCCCGTTGCGGGGAAGGTGATGGGGATGTTCATGCTTTCAGTAACTGATGGAGGGAGCCGACTGTGAGGGTATTGGTTTTAGGAGGATGCGGAATTCAGGGCCGAACCGCTGTATATGACCTGTGCAGAAGTAAGGTGGTTAAGGAAGTTATTTGCGCAGATGCCAGGTTGGATGCGCTTGATCTTATTAAGGATTTTACAGATATTTCCAAAGTTCAGCCGGTATTGCTGAACGCCGCCGACCTGGACAATCTGATTGACCTTTTCAGTCGCGCAGATGTGGTTGTTGATCTTTTACCGCGCCAATTCGCGCTTAACGTTTGCCAGGCAGCCATTCAAACCGGGGTTGGTGTGGTCAATACCAATTATGCCGGATCAATCTCAAATCTGGGAACTCAAGCCCAAGAAGCCGGCATTTCAATAATGCCCGAATGTGGACTTGATCCCGGAATTGATTTGATTATTTACGGCGAGGCCGGACGGCGGTTTGACGAGCTTCACGTCATCAAATCATACTGCGGCGGTTTCCCTGAAAAGTCCGCAAGCGACAATCCGCTCCACTACAAAGTTTCCTGGACCTGGGAGGGGGTGTTGAGTTCCTCCAAGCGGAATTCACGGGCAATCATGGATGGACGGCTGGTGGAAATCCCGGGCGCCAGGCAGCACAACACCGAATTCGTCCATTTTGTCGATTTTCCCGGGTTGGGTCAGCTGGAGGCAATCCCCAACGGCAATGCCGTCCTCTTTACAGACCTGCTTGGTGTGACTGAAACCATCAAAGAGACCGGACGCTATTCTCTGCGGTGGCCGGGATGGAGTTCCTTTTGGCGTCCGCTCAAGCAATTGGGTTTTCTGAGCGAAAAACCTGTCCCGGGCCTTCCATGTGAAATATCACCCTATCAGTTTCTGGACAAATTTATGGGCCCTCAGCTCCAATATGGCAAAAGTGAAAAAGACCTGGTGGCCATGTTGAACATTTTTGAAGGGGTTGTTGAAGGAAAGAAACTTAGGCTGACGTCACGTCTGTTAATCGAGCGCGATCTGGACACCGGTTTGATGGCCATGAGTAAAGGGGTCGGATTTCCCGCAAGTATCGTTGCCCAGATGATCGCCGGGGGCGAAATAACGGAAAAGGGTGTTCTTTCGCCTGCAGTTCATGTGCCCTATCAACCGTTTATGGATCGATTGGCCGAAAGGGGCATTATTGTTGAAGAGGAGCAAGAGGTTTTGGCTTAGAGGCAATTGTGCCGAGAAGTGCCTATCTCAAACCAAGAAATTTGAAAGGAGGAAAGCATGAAAAGGTTAATGTTTGTGCTGTTGGCTCTGGTGATGATCGCCGGAATAGTGGGGACAGCCGCTGCCGGCACCCTGACAGATATTGTTAAGCGGGGTGAATTAAGGGTAGCGGTCCAGTCTGGTGCGGCCCCCTATGCTTTTGTGGACAAAAACGGTAAAAACACGGGTTCCATGGTCGAGTTTGCCCGAGAGATGGCCAAACGGATGGGCGTTAAGCTGAAAGTCCTGGACTTTGACTGGGACGGCCTGATTCCGGCACTGCTCTCCGGCAAGGCGGATGTTCTAGCCGCCGACATGACCCCCACACTGAAACGCGCCCTCAAGATTACCTTCTGTGACCCATGGTACTACGTCCAACCTTGCGTATTTACAAAGACAGGTGCATCCTACCAGACCCTGGAAGACGTAAACAAACCCAGTGTGACCGTGGGTGTGCTGCTCGGGTCCACCGGGGAAACCATCGCCAAGAAATACCTTTCCAAGGCCAAGATCAAATCTTACAAGGGTGGCGGAAGGATGATCGTTCAAGCCCTTCTGGCCGGACACGTAGACGCCGGGGTCAATGATGACCTGGCCGTATTGACCGTTCTGCCGGACTTTCCACCCAAATCTATCCGGTTGCTGGACAAGCGTCTGGGCCAAGGGAAAGATCCTCTGGCCTTTGCCGTTCGTCATGATTCGGTCAATCTCTGGCAGTGGATCAACCTGTATTTCAAGACCATCCGCTCGGATGGGACCTACAAGGCCAACGTCGGCTATTGGATGGAGTCCACCTACTGGAAAAAAGATCACTAATGGGTGCCTGAGATCCAGGTTCACAGTATTAGAAAAAGGCGAGGGAGCGGGTGCTTGAAAAGGCCCCGCTCCCAACCCACACCAATCAGGAATGATTAGAGAATGCTTGAGAATTTCAATCTCAGAATCATCTGGGAGTACATGCCCTTCTTCCTTGGGGGCCTTCGCAACACTTTCCTGATATCCATAGTTTCTATTTTTTTGGCCTTAATTGCGGGAATCATCGCGTGCGCCTGCCGCCTCTCACGATGGAAGCTCTTGCGCGGCGTATCCATCGTCTACATCGAATCCATCCGGTCGACCCCACTTTTAGTTCAAATATACTTCTTTTATTTCGGCTTACCTACGTTGGGTATTCGGATCCCTGAACTCCAGACCGGCATTTTGGCCTTGATGCTGAACAGTGGGGCATATATCGCCGAGATTGTCAGGGCCGGTATCACTTCCGTTGATAGCGGCCAGATCGAAGCGGGCATCTCCTCCGGACTCAGCTATTTCCAACGGATGCGCTTTATCGTTCTGCCCCAGGCCCTCGGCGTGACCGTCCCGCCCCTGCTGGGCCAGTCCATCGTGCTGGTCAAGGATTCGGCTCTGCTGTCGCTGATCTCGGTGATGGAACTAACACGGTGCGGCCAGGTACTCACGTCTGAACGTTTCATGCCCACCGAGGCGTTTTTGACCGTGGCCTTCTTCTATCTGTGCATCTATTTCTGTCTTAAGATACTGGCGGATCGGTCACAGAAAAAGCTGATATTTCGTGAGGCCTATTGAGCCATGATCCTTTTCTATTTTCATCGGCTGATCGAGATATTTCCCTTTTTCCTCAAAGGGCTGTGGATGACCGTGGCCGTTTCCGGCCTGTCCCTGTTTTTCGGGACGATTCTCGGATTCTTGCTGGGCATCCTTCGTTCCGGCAACAACAAGCTGCTGAACTGGCCCATTGGGGTTTACGTGTCCGTTATACGGGGTACGCCGTTCGTCGTTCAGATCTTCATCGTGTTTTTCATCTTGCCCGAATGGGGTATCCAGTTGGAGGCGTTCCCAGCCGCGGTCCTGGCCCTGACCATGTTGGGAACGGCCTTTATTTGCGAGATTGTGGCCGGCGGAATCATGGCCGTGCCCAAGGGGCAGTGGGAGGCGGCTGCCAGTTCGGGCTTGAACGTTGTTCAGCGACTGCGATTCGTGATCGTCCCCCAGGCCATGCAGACAATCCTGCCACCGCTTGTCGGGCAATACGTGTTGCTCATCAAGGACTCTTCGGTGGTATCCGTGATCGGTGTTACCGAACTTACCCGAGTGGGTTGGTTGACGGTGGTCCGCATCCCGGAAGGCCTTATGGTGTTCACACTGGTAGGGATCCTTTATTTCGTGATCTCCTACCCGCTCATTCGGGTCTCCAACGCCCTGGAGCGAAAAATGTCGGTGAGGGAAGTCCGGCTGTAGTCGGCCGGGAGGTAAACGCAACTACAGTTGTCCCGAAGAAAATGTTAGGGTTATCAAGAGGGCACTATGATCAAATTTGAAGGTGTCAACAAATGGTTTGGGAAGCTGCACGTATTGCAGAATATCAATATGCATGTCAAGCCCGGTGAAGTGGTCGTTATCTGCGGTCCCAGCGGTTCGGGTAAATCCACTTTGATTCGATGCATCAACCGGCTGGAAAAGTTTCAAAAGGGCAAACTCTTTGTGAACCGTATGCCGCTGCACGACCACGGCATCAATCTAACCAAATTAAGGGCCGAGATCGGATTTGTCTTCCAGCAGTTTCACCTCTATCCTCACATGACCGCTCTGAAAAATGTTACACTTGCGCCGACCCAGGTGCGCAAGCTGAACAAGAAAGAGGCCGAAAAAATAGGCCGGGCTCAACTTTCCCGCGTCGGTCTGGACGACAAGGCCGATTCGCATCCGGGCCAGCTTTCAGGCGGACAGCAGCAACGGGTGGCCATTGCCCGGGGTCTGGCCATGTCGCCCCAGATCATGCTCTTTGATGAGCCCACCAGCGCACTGGACCCCGAAATGATCGGCGAGGTGCTGGACGTCATGGTTCAGTTGGCCGGGGAGGGGATGACCATGTGCGTGGTCACCCATGAGATGGGCTTTGCCCGCCAGGTCGCTCATCGGGTCATATTCATGGATGAGGGACAAATCGTCGAAACCAGCACGCCCGATCAATTCTTCGACAACCCGCAAACCGACCGAGCCGCCCGGTTTATCAGTAAGATCCTTACCCATTGATACCGTGACGGAACTCAGCCGTGACCCCAACAGGTTTGGGGATCGGATCGTGTTTGCGCACACGGGCGGGATCTTTGGATTATTCCCTAAGAGCTCACTCAAAAATAACTTCACATTTTCGCATCCCACCTTCCGGCCATATTCATCCGATCCTCAGCCCCAAAATCCTCGAAATAGTCCCGCTATTCCTGTGGTTTTGCGATTTCGAATCGAACAAATCTAACCTAAATCTGGGCGCCAATTCTGCGAACTTATTTTTGAGTGAGCCCTAAGGCTGATGAGTTTGCACAGCTTTTGTGAGGGGAAAGGTATCAGGTCTTGAAACTCGATTCGTATCCACATCTCGTTAATCGGCAACGTAGGCCCAGAATTCCGGGTAGTCTTTGAGACGGTCGTTTTCGTCATCCGTATCCTGCGTGATGTTCCTTCCGCCAACGGAAAAGGATACAAGCTTGTCAGCGGACTCCTGGTCCTTACACTTCACATAACCCAGATAGGGAACGCACCATTGAACAAACGTTGTGGCCTCATCCGCTCCATTTCCCCATACACGCATCTGATACCGAATTTTGTAGGCTGTCACCGTGTCGAAAGAGAGGGCCACTTGCGTCTTGCCGACCACATCGACCCTCATGCTTGCATTAAAAGTATGACCGGTGAGTTCTTTAATTGTTAAGGTCGTGGTAGTGAATTTTGACTCACCCACCTGCATGGGATACCAGGCCTGCAGGAGCCCGGTGGAAAACTGCATTGTGTATGTTGGGCCATCAAAATCAGCCGTTCCTCCCCATAACTTCACCTCTCCCGGTTTTCTTTCAAGCCATTGCGTCTCGATCCACTCACCGTTTTCCCGTCTTTCGACGACATATACTGTTCTGGAATTATGAAATTCTCTGGCTACCACTTCATTTTGCGCGGTATAGGGGCCATCATTTCCTGTCCCCTGGTATGTCCAGGTATTCCCCACTTCCAGCCCGAAGAAATTCGGCGGATCTGCAGCATTGGACATACCCGGAATCCCAAGGAAAAAAAGGAGCAAAACTGCAGCACTCAGGATCGTCCTTCTCATATCATCCTCCTCTTATGCACCTTGCTATTCAAGATGAAGCTTCCCGATCGACTTTCATAGAGGACAATATTAGAGAGCAAAGACCATGCCGGATTCTCTTTATTTCTTAGACAAGATAAACGTCCTGAAAACAATAAGTTATATGCTATTCGACGCCTTGGTGAATCCGTGCATGTAAGGCAATACCGTTTTCATGGGTAAATTCTTTCCCTCGTTGGTAAATGGATTACACATGCATAACAAGAATTGGTGATCTGATATGGCCCTACCATGGGCGGCCGAGTCTTTCCTGTTTGGCGTTTCAACCGGGTTTTTGGAAGCCTTTTTTTCGTGACCACTGTGTGTTCCGTGAGAAAAATTCAGACGGCCCAACACGCATGCCGCCTGCAATCAATTTCCGAATGACCTCAGGCGGTTCACTGGCCGGTCCGATGGTACGAAGGTGTTATCTGCTGTCGTGGATCCTTTCACTTAATTTGCATCGCTTTGTTTATCCTGGACAGGACCTCTTTCTGGTGCTTTGAGATGGATTTCCCTGATAGGACGATTTTTTTGGCGACCGCCAGGGCGGTTTTGCGCTCTTTCGGAGTGGCCATTAACTTGGCCAGTGACTTGAATGCTCTGTCTTCATCGACCTGGAGAATGCGGGATTGCTCACGTGCCATGTGTATAAAATCCCGTTTATTCAGTCTCTTTAGCCTTTCGCTGGACTCCAGCAGTCTTTCATCCTGGTACAGGGCATCCCGATCGATGGCATGGTCTGAATCTTCCAGGGCCATGACAATTCGGATAACGCCTTCCTCATAGCCCCCTTTTTCCATGGCGCTGTACCAGTGTTCCTTATCTTTCTGAATCAGAGCATCTTCTTCTGTTTTTTCTTTTCCCTGTTCTCTATCCGGCTCCTTTTTCAGTGAGGCTTCGGGGTATAACAGCTTCATCCAGGGGCTTTCATAGATGGCGAAAAACAAGCTTTCCTCGAAATGGTCCCGAATGGCCTGGTAGCTGTCAAGAATGGCCACAATGTTGTCCGAGACATTCTTTTCAAAGGCCGTAAAGGGGTTATCCGGGGAAACCGGGCTGCGGTTCTCTTTCACAACAGGGGCCAGCGTCTTGAAGATCCACATGAAAGGGTTTATCGTATCCGAGAAGATGTATTTGTTCACCCTAAGGGGATGGAGCTGTTTCATGATCTCAGCAGACGTTTCCGTGGAAAACATCTTCACAAAGGGGCTTGCGAAGGTATTGTACAACCAGTCGTTCATCCCTGAAACAGTTGCGACCCGGCTGAAATCCGCATCCTCTTCATTCATCGTCCCCTTGTCCGCGTTCAGGGCCATGAGATCTTTGATATCGCGCTCGATAAAGCGGACATCGTAATCGGACACCCCTTCTTTTTTCCCCTTATCGACGATGATCATCTCATAAAGACCAGGCGCCAATGCCTCGATGATATCGATGCTTTTAACGATCTCCATGTGCTCCTTTTTCGCTGTCTTGCTCCCGACGAATATGCCCAGGTGACCGACATCCGGGTGAATCATATAGATGATCACCTTATTCAGCTGTTTGATCTCCTCCGCCGATTCGTATGTTTTGATGATCCAGTTCAGTGCCTGCTGGGGCGGCGTAATGTTATCTCCCTGGGATGCGAACAGGAGCATCGGCCTTTTTATGTCTTTCAGATTGAGAATTTTTTTCCTGTCCAGAGACAGCTTGCCCTTCTCCAGTTTGTCGCCCACAAAAAGATTCTCAACTATGGAATGCATCTCCTCTCTTGTCATTTCGGAATACCCATCCCACCATTTCTCAAAGGTGAGGTAGCGTTCTTCATCGGTATCCACATTGGAATAGAGATTGTACTGCTTTGTCCATAGGGTATTCCCGGGATTAAGGCTTTCAAAGTTCTCCTCGAGCCATGCGCCGTCGAATTTGCCGTTGCCCAGGTCTGATAAGAGTGAGATAAGCCAGATCCCGCCAAGCAGTCCACCAGCATATCGCATCGGGTTTTTTCCCTGAACCCCGGACCAGTAGGAAAGGGGGGAGCCATTCAGTACCAGAGGGCCGGTCAGGTCTGGCCGGTCGGCACCCAGCAGCGCCACAGCCCAGCCGGCCTGGCAGTTGCCGATGAGCGCCGGCTTTTCAGCCTTTGGATGAAGCCGGGCGACTTCTTCGATAAAGCGGATCTCGGCCTTTTCAACATCCTCCAGCGTCTGCCCGGGTTCGGGCTCCGGATGGAAGAGGATGAAATAGACCGGGTGTCCATGGGCCAGAGCATCCCCGATTTCGGAATCCCGTTTGGAGCCCCCGATGCCCGGGCCGTTTCCGGCCCTGGGGTCGATGACGATGATGGGCCGTTTTTCCGGGTCAAGGGTGTCTGTTTTTCGCGGTTGGATCCTGGCCAGGTCATAGTTCACCGGCCTCTCGAAGCTCCGGCCCTCCAGGATCACCTCATAGTCGAACACAAGAACCGGTGGTTCCCCTTTTTTTATGGTTTCAAAATAATTACTTCCTCGTTTCCGCAGGATATCCATAAATAGAATCCACCTCTGGCTGGAATCCAACCCATATTCGTAAGCATCTTTCATCCAGTCGAATGCCATCATCGGGTTTTGAAAACTCTTTTTTTCATTCATAATCTACTCCATTCGGTGACTCACCAGGGCCGCGACTGCACATGAAATCAGCCTTGCCCTGGGTGGGTCGGATCGGGATGTGAGAATAATCGGCACCTTTGTGCCTACGACGAAACCGGCCATTTGTGCCCCGGCCAAATATTCAAGGTCCTTGCCCAGGATGTTGCCCGAAACCAAGTCCGGCACCATCAGGATGTCAACGTCGCCTGATACGGGGCTGTTGATCCCTTTGACCTTTGCCGACTCGGCTGAAATGGCGTTGTCAAAGGCGAGCGGCCCATCCACTGTGGCCCCTTCTATCTGTCCCCTGTCTGCCATCTTTGCCAGGCAGGCGGCATCGATGGTGGAGGGAATGGCCGGGTTGACAACCTCCACTGCCGATAGGGCGGCAACTTTTGGTTCTTTTACTCCCAGCAGACGGGATATATCAACCGCATTCTGCACAATGTGCATCTTGGTGGAAAGGTCCGGACTGATGTTGATGGCGGCATCGGTAATATACAGAAGTTTGGGATAGGTCTTCAGGTCTGCCAGGAACACATGGGAGATGCGTTTTTTTCCCTGCAGGTGATGGGCGAGGATGGGGTGAAGAAATTCATCGGTATGGATGTGACCTTTCATCAGGGCCTTGACCTCGCCCTTTTCAATGAGTTCCACACCTTTCTCAGCCATTGCATCCTCTACCGGGGCGTTGATAATGCGAAATCGCTTGGTGCAGGTGATGGTTTTGAGTATATTTCGAATCCTTTTTTCATCCCCGATTAAGATGGGATCGGCATAGCCGGCGTCTGCCGCCTCGCATGCACCTTCCAGCACATGCTGCTCATCCGCATCGATCACGGCTATGGGCATGGCGGGCAGGCCTTGGACTGATTTAAGCAGGTCCTCAAATGTGGCAAATTCAACGGTCATGGTCTGTCTCCTTGACTTCCTTTTAAAAGCAGAGCCCGGGTATGCCGGGCAATCATCAGGTCCTCGTTGGTGGGGATCACCCTTACGGTGCAAGGACTTTTGTTTATGGAGATGATTCCTGCATTGGCATCGTTATTCCCGGGGTCAAGGTGAATTCCAAGATAATCGAGGCCGTGGCAGATCATCCACCTCACCGGTGCGGCCCTCTCACCAATACCTCCGGTGAACACCAGGGTATCCAGGCCGCCAAGGACAGCGGACAGAGCCCCGATATACTTGCGTGCCGTATAGCAGAAAAGTTCGATTGCCTGGGCCGCATGCGGTTCCGTGGCGCGTTTATCCAGAAGCGTTTTCATATCGGAGCTGATCCCGGAGACCCCGATGAGCCCTGAACGCTCGTAGAGCAGCTTTTCGAGCTGACGGGCATCATAGCCTTTCTCGTCCATGACGTAGAGCAGGATGCCCGGATCAAGATCACCACTTCTCGTGCCCATCATGAGTCCCCCCAAGCCGGAAAACCCCATGGTGGTGTCTTGGGGGTGTCCGTCTTTCAAAGCCGCCATGCTGGCCCCGCTGCCCAGATGGGCAATGATGACCCGTCCTTTCGTGTCTTTCCCCATAGCACTGACGATGTATTCATAGGAAAGACCATGGAACCCGTAGCGGTGTACACCTTCGTGCCGGAGACTGCGTACCATTGGGAGCCACTGGGCCACCTCCGGTATGCGGCGGTGAAAGGCGGTATCAAAGCAGACTGCCTGGCTGAGTCCCGGGTAGTGTTCGGCCACTGCGTCAATGCCTTTGATCTCACCGGGTAGATGCAAAGGGGCCAAGGGGATGAGGTTCCTCAGGATGAGCATCAGTTCGGGTGTTACGATTTCAGGGGTTATGTGTTTTGGCCCGCCATGGGCCAGCCGGTGCCCGACCCCATCCGGGGCTGGAAGATGCTGCGCCGCTATGGCCGTGCTGAACATGGCTCTGACTGCCGATTTGTGGTCGGAGAAATCCGAGTGACTGTCCACCAGGCGTTTTCCCTGGCCATCCTTCAGCCAGAGCCAGCCGCCTGACAGACCGATCCGTTCCACCGCCCCTTGGGCAATCAATTCCTCGATCTCCTGGATAAGATATAGGGCAAATTTTATGGATGAGGAGCCGCTGTTGATACAGAGAATCGTATGTTTCATGTGAAGTTCCTCAAAATTATTCCGCTTCTGTACAAAGCCACAAACTGATTGTGAATAAACGAATGATGTCTATAAGCACTTGCGCATTCATTTGGGGTTGTCCCACTTCCAATTCCGGATTTCCGGAAGGTCCTGGCCGTGCCGGGCGATATACTGTTTGTGCTCGACGAGCTTGTCCTTGAGCTGCTGCTTCAGGTAAATGCCCTTGTCGCCGGTCTGCGGCAACCGGTCGATGGCGTCCATCACGAGATGGAAACGGTCCAGATCGTTCAGCACCGTCATGTCGAAGGGCGTAGTGATGGTCCCCTCTTCCTTGTAGCCGCGGACGTGGATGTTGTCGTGGTTGGTGCGGCGGTAGG
>CAYOIU010000028.1:0-20038 GCA_964404085.1 uncultured Desulfobacteraceae bacterium
GGAGGCAACCGACTTCCCCTTTACATGCAATAACTTAACCGGAAATTACTGATTCATTGTAGTCCTTTTTTCGGTCCAGCTTTTTCAATCTCTTTTCAAGTCCGTTAAAGAATGCCTCCAGGTCGGGCAAATTGGGGATGGTGCTTTTCTTGGCCTTTTGAAACAGCTTTAGCAGGCTCAGGATATCCTTTGGGCTGTTGTTATAGGGGGTGGCCGTAACCTGGATAACTCTTTTGCCGCGGCAGATCTCCGCCAGTTTTTCATAAGAAATCGTTGTTTCGGTACGGAAGCGGTGGGCCTCGTCAATGATAATATTCGTATATTTTTCCGTCCCCCTGGCCAGCAGGTCGTCCAACTTGCCGATGGATTCAAAATCCGCCTGAACCCTAAAATCCGAAAACACATTGAGCCAGGAGCCCGGGTTGGATTTTTCCAAAAGCACGGGCGGTGCTATAACCAGAGTTCTTCCGTCGAGTTGTCCGGCCAGCATGGCTGAGATGTATGTTTTTCCCAGGCCCACCACATCGGAGACAAAAACCCCGCCGTATTCAAGAAGTATCTTTCTGGCGTTTAGAACTGCCTGCTCCTGGTATTCCAACCTCTTAAATTCTTGCGGAAAGTACTTGACGAACACTTCATCTGACTGGCTGAGTTCATCCTTAAAATATTCATAGAGAAACTTCAGATATAATTGGTAAGGAGAAATATTCTGGCTCAACCAGGTCTTGGCTTGAACAGTCTGGACATACTTTTCACTGACATCAACGGCGTTATTCCACAATTCCTCAAATTTATCTCTGGCGAAGTTATAATCGCTTCTGTTTTTGAGCTCTACATTTAATTCAAGATTGTCGACCAGTCCTGATCGCGTGAAATTGCTGGAGCCCGTAATAACACGGCCAATATCCCTGTCACCTTCGGTAAAGGTCAAAATATAAAGTTTGGCGTGGATATTTTGGGACGGGTAGGCCCTGATTTCCATTTTGCCGTTTTTCAACCATTCGATGAATTTGGTTATTCCCTCTTCGACTTGTCTGTTATCTTCGGAATCCTCCATCTCTTTTTGAACCAGGAACTCAAATTCCTGCTTAGTTTCGGCGTGGGAAAAATCAAAGGCCTCCTGTTTAGTTATAGAGGCCCTTTGCATTAAATCGAAAGTCTGTCTGTCTGTGCTTATTCCGATAAGGATTCTTATCTTTTCCGTGGTTTCTAGAGACCGGTAGATGGTGTGAAATCCGCTGGAATAGAAATACCCGACGAGACAGTCGAAGAATGATGTGTCCTTGATAAGAACTTCAAACCGTTGTTTCAGGCTTTGATTTTGTTCATTCGTAATAAATGATAGATCAGTGTTCATTAGCTTTCTTTTTTAACTGCTGAATGGCATGCATATACGTTTTTAAAAAATGCAATTTCGGATAAATTTCGTACTTCGGAACATTATGGATGGATCTTCTCTGATTTTTTTTGTGAGCCTGTGTGAGCAGAGACGTCCATGTGAGCAGTGTGAGAATGGGCGTCCGTAAATAAGTAAATAGCTCAATCTGTTGAAATGCCATTCCCTAATCCCAAAAACAACACAGCCACTGTCTTTCCGTTCTCGCGCGCTTCTTCCAAGGATTTCGATACAGGACATGTATAGAGCTAAGCTCATCTTGAGGATGCAAATGAGGGGATTCGCTCTGTCCTTGAGGGGAGAATAGTAAAGGCGACCGGTGATACGGCCCGCAATAGTGATTCGGGTGGTGGTGGCTTCAAATTCCTTGTCGGGAAAAGAGCGGGCTGCCGTCTTGGGCCGTGCCGGCTTTTTCATCAAAAGGTCTCACCTCCCTTTGGTTGTCCGGTTGCAATAGGCAGGCACTGGGTTTTTAGTATTCCTTTGAAAGAATTATGTCAAATGATTTCCCTGGCTTCAGCCGCAGACCTGTCTTCGCACAAGGCTATGACCGGCGGGCCCACGCAGACATACGCAGACTTCTGGACCCATTTTTTTCATCCTACGGGATGGTTTTGATAGATGTGGTCAAAAGGGGGAAGATATTTTCAAAGAAATCCCAACGGAATGAGGAATGACTTCTCATGATCCCACCGATGGCAGAGTCTGATCCAGAAAGGAGGCTGACAATTTTTTCTGTTCCTTCCTTGACAGGCTTTCGGGAAGGGTTTAAGTTCCAACCCCATCAGACTATTACTTTGCTGCAAAGTGAACCTTGGAACGTTCTTTCAGGGCAGAGGAGTGACCATGATAGAAGCCAAAAATCTTACCAAGTATTTCGGACAGGCTCTGGCGGTCGACGATGTTTCCTTCAAGGTGGAAAAGGGGGAGGTCCTCGGGTTCCTCGGCCCTAACGGCGCCGGCAAGTCGACCACCATGCGCATGATCACGGGTTTCCTGCACCCCTCTTCGGGGACCGCGGTTATCGGGGGCCACGATGTAACGCAGTCCCCTCTGAAGGCCAGGAGGAAGCTCGGATATCTTCCGGAGAATGCGCCTGTGTACCAGGACATGACCGTCGAAGGATTCCTGGGTTTCATTGCGGCGATCCGGGGCCTTTCGGGAAAGGCCAAAGACCGGCGTATTGACGAAACCCTCGAGCGCTGCTTTCTTTCCAACGTACGCTATCAACCCATCGACACCCTTTCAAAAGGTTACAAGCAAAGGGTCTGTTTCGCCCAGTCCATCCTCCACGACCCGGAGTATCTGATCATGGATGAGCCCACCGACGGACTTGACCCCAATCAGAAGCACGAGGTGAGGTCCATGATCCGGGAAATGGCCCACCGAAAGGTCATCATCCTCTCCACCCACATCCTGGAAGAGGTGGAGGCGGTCTGCACACGGGCCATCATCATCGCCAGGGGAAAGATCGTGGCCGACGATACGCCCCAGAACCTGAAGGTCAGGTCCGCGCTCCATGGAACACTGCGTTGCACCGTGAAGGGTGTGAGCAGGGCGGATCTGGACAGCGGTTTTACCGGAATGGAAGGGGTGAAACGCTTCGAGGTCCTTGAGGAGGACGACAACAGGACCAAAATCCGCCTCTTCCCACGGGAAGATGCTGTTGCACCACTTGAGCAGCTCATCCGGTTCTGCGCGGAAAAAGGTTGTACCCTGGAATCCTTCCGGGTGGAGGAGGGACGTCTGGACGAGGTATTTCGAACGATCACCCTTTCGGGGAAGGATGAGGCCGTGAGATGAGTACAGTCATGAGCATTACCAAAGCGATTGTAAAGAGAGAGTTGTCAGGCTATTTCGGGTCTCCGGTGGCCTACGTGTTTATCGTCATTTTCCTCCTGCTGAGCGGGTTCTTTACCTTTTCGGTCAGCCATTTCTATGAAATGGGTCAGGCCGATCTCAGGGCCTTTTTCCAGTGGCTCCCCTGGATATTCCTGTTCCTGATCCCTGCGGTGGCCATGCGACTGTGGGCCGATGAACGGCGGACAGGGACCCTGGAACTCATCCTCACCCTCCCGGCAACGCTCACGGAAGTGGTCATCGGGAAATTTGTCGCCGCCTGGGTTTTTATCTCCCTTGCCCTGTGCCTCACCTTCCCCCTCGTGGTAACGGTGGCGTACCTGGGGAGTCCCGATCCGGGCGGCATCCTTTGCGGCTATGTGGGGAGCTTCCTCATGGCGGGGGCCTACCTCAGTGTGGGAAGCATGACCTCGGCCATGACCAGGAACCAGGTCATCAGCTTTATCATTTCCGTGGTCGTCTGCCTCTTCCTGGTGTTGGCGGGCTGGCCGCCGGTCACGGAGATTCTTACGGGCTGGGCGCCGCTCTGGCTCGTGAGCGTGATTTCCAGCTTCAGTTTCATGTCCCATTTTGATGCTTTTCAGCGCGGGGTCCTGGACCTTCGGGACGTTGTCTACTACTTGTCCGTGATATTTTTCATGCTCTTTGCCACAGGGGTTACCCTGCAGAATAGAAAGAGTGCCTAAAGGAGGGCGCAGGCATGGCCGGAACCAAGAGAGAAATTACGAGGACCCTTCTTTCAACCACCGGGTTGGTGATTACCTTCCTTATCCTCGTCCTGATCAACGTGTTCGTATCCTACGCCAATGTCCGCTGGGATGCCACCGAGGACAAGATCTATTCCCTCTCCGAGGGCACGAAGCACATCCTCGGGGACCTCAAGCAGCCCGTTGAGATCCAGTTTTATTACAACCGGAGCAGCAGCCACGTCCCCGATCAAGTCAAGCTCTATGCCACGCGGGTCGGAGAGTTTCTGACGGAATACGAACATGCGAGCAATGGAAACGTGAAGATCGTAAGGTATGATCCCAAGCCGGATTCCGACGAGGAGGAATGGGCCCAGAAATACGGCCTGCAGGCCGTCGGAACTGCCACGGGGGAGAAGATCTATTGCGGCTTGGTCTTCCTGGCCGCGGACCAGGTGGGAAAGATCGAATTCCTCGATCCGGGGAGAGAAGAACTGCTGGAATATGATATCACACGCATCGTCCAGCGACTTCAGAACCCCGAGAAGAAGGTGATCGGGGTCATGAGCGGACTCCCCGTCTTTGGGAACCCCAATGCTCCGGGAATGGGGATGCAGGGGGGCGGACAGGAGTGGCTGTTCATTACGGAACTGAAAAAAACTTATGATGTGCGGGAGATTCCTCTCACTTCTAAAAAGATCGACCCTTCAACCGATCTCCTGCTGATCATCCATCCGAAAGGTATCAGCGAAAATGCGCAATACGCCATCGACCAGTATGTCCTTTCGGGAGGCAAGGCCATCCTGTTTGTGGACCCCTACTGCGTTTCAGATCAGACGCGGCAGGCCTTCATGGGCCCGTCCGGTTCTTCAGCGGAAAAGCTGCTGAAGGCTTGGGGCATTTCCTATGATTCCTCCAAGGTGGTGGTGGATTATGATCAGGAAACAGCCGTGAGGGGACGTGACAACAGGGTGGAGGAGAGCCCGGTGATGATATCGGCACGGAACGAGGCCTTCAACGCCAACAACGTGGTGACGGCCGGTCTCGAACAGATGCTCCTGCCCCTGGCAGGCGGACTGAAGAAGGCAAAAGAGAGCCCGTACGAATTCGAGCCGCTCATCAGGTCGGGGAAAAACGCGTCCCTGATTGACGCCTTCAAGGCTACCCTGGGACTTGATGAGATCCGGCGGGACTTTGTTCCCGGAAAAGAGCCTCTGTATCTGGCCGTCCGGGTTTCCGGCAAGTTCAAGACGGCCTTCCCCGAAGGCCCCCCTGCGGACAAAAAAGCGAAGGGGGGGGGCGCAGAGGCAGGCCCGCAAAACCAGCTGAAAGAGGCCGGAGACACGCGAAACGTCATCGTGGTGGCGGACGCGGATCTGCTGGCTGACCGGTTCTATGTCCAGCGTGGACAGTTCCTGGGGACGGTGATCTCCAGGGTGTTCAATGACAACCTCAACTTCCTCGCAAATGGTTGTGAAACCCTCACCGGCAGCAAGGACCTGATCGCACTGCGGACACGCGGGAGGTTTGAACGGCCCTTTGAGGTGGTACAGGCGCTGCAGGAAAGGGCCCAGGAAAGGTGGCTCAGCAAGGAAAAGGAGCTGATGAAGCAGGCAGATGAGACCAACCGGAAGCTCAGGGAACTGGAGGGCCGGAAGGATGCCTCCCAGAAGCTGATTATCAGCCCGGAGCAGGAAAAGGAGGTGGCCCGGTTCAGGGAGCAGAAGAGCACGATCGACCATGAACTCAAACAGGTTCGAAAAAACTTAAGGGCCGACATAGAATCCCTGGGTAATACCCTGAAGGCCGTCAACATATTCCTGATGCCCTTCTGCGTGGCCATCGCGGGCCTCCTTTTTGCCTTTAACAGACGCAGGAGGATGAGGAAAAAATGAAAGTCAAGACCCTGTTGATACTTCTGATCGTTCTGGTGGTTCTCGCAGGAATCGGGGTGGTCACCCTCACGTGGAAAAGCCCGGAACAGGGGAAAAAGGTCCTGGGCACACCCCTCATGAAGGATTTTCCCGCCAACCGTGTCGCGTCCGTCGACATCGCGGAAAAAAGCGGTGAAGGCGTACACCTCAAAAAAGTGGCGGGACGGTGGGTGGTTGGTAACCGTTTTGGATATGCTGCGAACTTCTCGAAGCTCTCCGATTTGGTGCGTGACCTGATACATGCCAAGGTGGGCCGGACTTTTCAGGCCACCCCGGGTTCGTTGAAACGGCTCCAGCTCATGGATCCGGAGCAGGGGAAGGCCGGAGACGACGAGAAAGGCACGCGCATCACGTTCAGGGATGCCGATGGAAAGACCCTGGCGCGGCTGATCATGGGCAAGGCCATGAAGGGTGGCCAGGACTCCATGTTTCCCGAGGGCCAGTATGTGAGGTTGAATGACCAGCCGAACATCTCTCTTGTTGACAAGCAGTTTGAAGGCCTTGAAAAGTCCCCGTCAGGCTGGCTAAAGAAGGATCTCATTGATGTGAAAGGCGAGGATATCCGCGAAATCTCGTGTATTGCGGGGGATGGAACGCGTCTCGTCTATACCTTCAAAAGGCCTGAAAAAGGAAAAGATCTGGAACCGGCAACCCTGCCCCCGGGCAGAAAAATCAGGAAATCTGCATTGAACCGGCTCACAGGGGCTCTTTCCTCTCTCCATATGGAAGACGTGGCCGATCCCGGGCTCGACCTGGGGTCCGTGGGCCTGAACCCGTCGCCAAGGCTGGAATACCGGCTCTTTGACGGCACGGTCTATGACCTCTACCCCGGGGAAAAATGCAAGAAGTCGGGCAAATGTTACCTGCGGGTGGAGGTGCGATACGAAAAACCCGTCGAACTGAAACAGCCGTCCAAGGAAAAAGAAGAAAAAGGGAAAGAAGATCCGGCGGAGAAGGCAAAAAGCCTGAATCAGAAACTCGGGCAATGGACCTACATCATTCCCCAGTGGAAACACGAGGCCCTGGTCACGGACCTGGGTTCCCTCCTGGAAAAGGAAGGCAAGCAAAAGCCTTAGCATGGACGAAAAAACCGCAAGGGCCAAAAAGGCCGCACTTCTTTCGAGGCTGGAAGAGCTGGGAGATCTCGTGGTCGCCTTTTCGGGCGGTGTGGACTCCACTTTCCTGCTGGCCGCCGCCAGGGAAGCGCTGGGGGACAAGGTCATCGCCGCGACGGCCTGCTCCTTTGTCTACTCCGAAAAAGAAACCAATGAAGCCACCCGGATCGCGGAAACCCTGGGTGTGAAACAGGCCCTGTTCCAGTCCAGGGAAACCGCCGAGGAGGCCTTTATCACCAACGACAAGGACAGGTGCTATTACTGCAAGAAGAGCGTGCTTGGGGAGATCTTCCAAATAGCCCGGGAGCATGGCATGGAGAATGTGGCCCACGGGGCCAATTGGGATGACAAAGGGGATTATCGCCCCGGGTTCAGGGCCGCGGAAGAGCTGGGGGCTGTTGCGCCCCTGATGGATGTGGCATTGACCAAAGAGGAGATCCGTTTCCTCTCCCGGGAGATGGAACTCCCCACCTGGGACAAACCATCCATGGCCTGCCTGGCCTCCCGTATTCCCTATGGGACCCCGGTCACACCCGAACGGGCCGGGATGGTGGAAAAGGCGGAGCGGTTTCTCATGGAAAAGGGATTCAGGGCCTGCCGGGTGAGGCACCACGGGTCCGTGGCCCGGATAGAACTCGCCCCGGAAGATCTTGCCGGATTTATGGACGAGGACCTCCGGAGACAGGTCGTTGATGTCTTCAAAAAGATCGGGTTTCAGCATGTAGCCCTGGATCTGGAAGGGTATGTATCGGGAAAGATGAACCGTTCCCTTGAAGCGGCAAACGAAAAAACGATGTAGACTCCTACTCCGGTGAGGATACCCTGGGAAACCCAACCAACGGCCCCATCACCTCATAAATGTCTTCGTGAAATTCGAACCTTGTCCGATTTTTCATTCAGTCACGTGCGCGGAGAGATGGCAATAAACGGACAGGAAAGTTCACATATTCTCCATGTTGTGCTATATTAATATTTTGCGAGAATTATCGAGAGGAATTGATAGATGTCCTATACCATTGTTCTGAAAGACGCCTACAAAGGCTATACCCTGGATCAGGATAAGATCGTTACCCCTGAACAGACGGTGGAGAGGTTTCGTGAAAGACTGAAACGTGTGAAACTTGACATCCTGGAGGAGACCGTCAGGATAGATAACGGCAGGCTGGATATCCCCATCTATTTCAGCGTCTGCGGCCGCGACGCGGAAGAGGTGATCGGCACCAAGAAGCAGATGGGTAAGGGGGGAACCCCGAAACAGTCGGAGGCCAGCGCGGTCATGGAACTGGCCGAGCGATTCAGCTTTTTCAGCTTCTGCAAGAATCCGGATCATTTTTTTACGGCCAAGTACAGCGAAGTGGGGGACAAGGCCATACCCCTCAATCAGATCGCCCGGTCGGTCCACGACGACGGCCCTGACCTGGAGAAGGCCCTCGAGGTCTTTTCCCGGATCCCGCTGAAGTGGACCTGGGCCTACAACATGACCCAGCAGGAACCGGTATTGATTCCATTCAACTGGTTTTTTGCCATCAATGAATTCAATGGGCCCTCGGCCGGGAATTGTGTGGAGGAGGCCGTTTCCCAGGGCATCTGCGAAATAGTGGAACGGCACGTCTCGAGCCTGGTCACTCGGAACAGGCTCAGGGTCCCAGGACTCAACCTGGCCTCGGCCAAGGATGAACTGGTCGGTGAGATGCTCCGGAAATACGCCAAAGCGGGCGTTAAACTCTACGCCTCTGATTTTTCCCTGGATACCGGCATTCCCTCTGTAGGGGTCCTGGCCTACGACCCGGCCACCTTTCCCGAAAAGAGCGAAATCGTATGGACCGCCGGCACGACGCCCAGTCCTGAAAAGGCCTTGAGCCGTGCCATGACCGAGGTGGCCCAGCTGGCAGGCGATTTCAACAGCAGCTCCAATTACGTGGCGAGCGGCCTCCCCAAGTTCGGGACAACGGAGGAGGGAAGGTTCATCATGGAACCCGAAAAAACCCTTGACCTCTCCAGCCTGCCCGACCTTTCCAACGACAACATCCGAATCGAGGTGGAAAACTGTCTCTCCGCCCTGGCCCGGATCAACTTGGACGTCATCCTCATCAACGTGATGCACCCCGACCTGGGAATCCCGGCGTTTTACACCATCGTCCCCGGGGCCCACTTCAGAGAGCGGGCCGTGGGTACCAGTGTGGGCATGTTTTCGGCCAAACTCATCGCGGAGAACGGCGATTCGGCCGGGGCCATCTCCGAACTCAAGGAGATGGACCGTCGGATGCCCGGCAAATACTATATCCAATTCTACCTGGGTTATGGTCTGCTCCACCAAGGCGCGTTTGAGGAGGCCCTGGCAAGTTTTCAGGCCGCACTGGACCTGGATCCGAAGGAAGAGGATATTCCGAGCATCTACTCCTATATGGGGGTTTGCCTCAAGGAATTGGGACGCTACAGGGATGGTATCGACATCCTCCTGAAGGCGGAGGGATACGACAAGGAACGTACCGACGTCTACAATCTCATGGGCTTCTGCCACTACAAGCTCAAGGAGCACGAAAAGGCCATCGATTGTTTCCGCAAGGTGCTCCAGCTGGATCCCGGGTCCGGTCTGGATTACGCCAATATCGCTTCAAACTACCGGGATATGGGAGACAGGGAAAAGGCCATCCAGTATTACCAATTTGCCTTGGAACTGGATCCCGGGATTGATTTTGCAAGGGAGAATCTCGAGAAACTGATGGAATGAGAAATGCGGGATGCCTGTCCTGCTGGGACAAGAAGGGCAATTGTCGAAGAATCCTTTTTCAAACGAGACCAGCTGATTGCATGTTAAAAAGGACGGCTTTCTGAGGCGAAAGGAGGTCTTTTCCTAATGGAGAGGATCAGGATAGCCATTGCGGGGATCGGAAATTGCGCAAGCTCACTCATACAAGGTGTTGAATACTACCGGCACAATTCACCCAGCCACGTCAACGGGTTCATGCACTGGGACCTGGGAGGTTACCGGCCCGGTGACATCGATGTGGTGGCGGCCATCGACATAGACCGGCGAAAGGTCGGCACGGACCTTTCAGAGGCCATCTTTCAACTCCCGAATTGCACCAGGCCCATCCATGAGGCTGTACCCCAAAGGGGCGTCACCGTTCAAATGGGGCGTATCCTGGACGGATTCGCCGATCACATGAAGGAATATGATGAGCAATACCGTTTCGTGCTGGCCACGGAACCGGAATGTACAAAAGGCGACGTTGTCAGGCTTCTCCAGGATTCAGGGGCCGAAATGCTCCTCAATTACCTGCCGGTCGGGTCGGAGAAGGCGGTGCGGTTCTATGCCGAGTGTGCTCTCGAGGCCGGTGTGGGTTTCATCAACAACATGCCGGTCTTCATAGCGAGCGATCCTGAATGGGGAAAGCGTTTTGAGGAACGAAACCTCCCCATCATCGGAGATGACGTGAAGTCTCAACTGGGGGCCACCATCGTGCACAGGGTCCTGGCCAACCTCTTCAAGCGACGCGGCGTGAAACTGGACCGGACCTATCAGCTCAACACCGGAGGCAACACGGATTTCCTGAACATGCTCGACAGGAAACGTCTGGTATCCAAGCGGGAGTCAAAGACCGAGGCCGTCCAGTCCCAGCTGGGAGAAAATAGGCTGGAGGGGGAAAACATCCACATCGGGCCGAGCGACTGGGTGGCCTGGCAGAAGGACAACAAGATAGCCTTTATCCGAATGGAGGGGAGGCTTTTCGGGGACGTGCCCATGGACCTGGAACTGCGGCTGTCGGTGGAAGACTCGCCCAATTCGGGGGGGGTGGTCATCGATGCCGTTCGCTGCCTGAAGCTCGCCCTGGACCGCGGCAAGGGGGGTATCCTCTATTCGCCCTCGTCCTTTTTCATGAAGCACCCCCCCAGGCAGTTCACCGATGCCGATGCCTACCGCATGACCGAGGAGTTCATCGCGGGCAAAAGGGATTCGTGATGGTTCCGGTCGTCAAACCGAGTTAGCCGTGGAGCGACCGGTCCAATGCCTTGAAGGAGGTCTCCATCATGATCTCCGGAAGGGTGGGGTGGGCATGGATGGTCTCGGCCAGGTCTTTCACGCTTCCTCCCATCTTTATGGCGAGGGCCGCCTCGGCGATCAGGTCCGTGGCATGGGCCCCCACGATGTGAACCCCCAGGATCCTTCCAGTTTCGGTATCTGACACGATCTTTGCCTGTCCTGCGATTTCCCCCATGGCCTGGGCCTTGCCCAGGGTGCGAAAAAGGACGGTATCCGATCGCGCCTTGAGACCCGCCGCCGCGGTCTGGGTCTCGGTCAGTCCCACATCGGCAATCTCCGGACTCGAAAAGACCGCACCCGGTACCACCGTGTAATCCATGGATTTGTCTGCTCCCATGGCGTTTTCAGTGGCTATATTCCCTTCTGTTGAAGCCACGTGAGCGAGCATGATCTTTGAAGGTCCCAGGATGTCGCCGATGGCGTAGACACCGGGAGTATCCGTTTCCATGTGGTCATCCACGGCGATCCAGCCTTTGGAGTCGGGTTCCAGCCCCAGGGTCTTAAGACCCAGGTCCTCGGTATTGGGTCTGCGCCCGATGCACACCAGGACCTTTTCCGCCTCCAAAGCGAGGGGCTTTCCGTCTTTCGGGGAAGGGGCGTCAAGGAAGGGGGAAGGCCCTATCGCAGCACGGACGCTCTTTCCCGCGTCCTCAACGGATTCCACGACGCGGTTCACATGAAACGCGATTTTCCGTTTTTTCATCTCCCTTGCAAGGATTTTGGAGCAACTTTCATCTACGGAGGGCAGGGGCAGCAGGCGGGAGAGGGCCTCGACCACCGTGACCTTTGAACCCAGCGCCGAAAAGATGGCGGCAAATTCACAGCCGATCACACCGCCCCCCACGATGATCATGGAATCCGGGATTTTTTTCAAGGTCAAAGCGTGATCACTTGAAAGGATCTTTTTTCCATCAAAGGGAAAGGCAGGGATATCCATCGCCCGCGTGCCCGTGGCGAGGATCAGCTTGTCCCAGGCCAGTTCCAGGGGTGGTTCTCCTGATTGCCTGACTTCTACAAGACCGGGCCCGCTGATTACGGCCGTACCGGTTTGATAACGCACCCGGTTGTGCTGGATGAGTTTCAGTATGCCGTCTCGTTGTGATTGGACGATGGCGGTCTTCCTGGCCATCAACCGTTCCAGGTCCGCCCGGACGGATCCTTCCACCTCTATTCCGAAGTCACGGGCCCTTCCGAATTTCTCCAGCAGCTCGGCCGTTGTGATCAGGATCTTGGTGGGGATGCACCCCCAGTTCAGGCAGGTCCCGCCGATATTTTCCTTTTCCACCAGGGTGACATCGCCGCCGAGCTGGGCCGCACGGATGGCCGCGACGTACCCGCCCGGACCTGCGCCGATCACGACAATTCTTTTCTTCATCTCGTCAAATCCTCACTCCCGCATCATCCATGTGCCTTTTTTTGGTATATCTCCTTCTTACCAGAGAGATGAGACTACTCCAAGCTGAAAATTGGATATTGTAATCCCAAATCGGAGGGAGTATAATTAATACCAGGTCCTAGAGCATTCCTCCATCGCAAACAGCGTTGATTCAACCGGTTCACTTTCCAATACTGTCCTCCAAGATAATATGCCCACCCCAGGTTCCTGTGCGTGATTCCTCTCATTGAACTTACCGTCTTGATAAGGATCTCCTTTAAAGAGGATATCGTGAAGAAAGGGCCCCTCAAACTTCCTTTATCCAGTCTCCAGACGGGGTGAGATGACACCTCCCAGGAGATACTGTATGGAAACCATTCGGATGTCTTATGAACAGATCTGAAAGAAAGGAGGTCATGCCATGTACTTACAGCAATCAGATATCTTGCAAGGATTAGATCGCCGTTTTATAAAGAAATTCATGGATATAACCACAAAAGAGGCCCACCCGGAAGGGACATTGCTTTTCAAAAAAGGCGATAAGGCTGATAATTTCTATATCCTTTTGAAAGGACGTATTAAGCTGATCATCGGAGAGAGCGGTCTAATCGTCTACACGGTCAGTCATCCGGGTGAGGCATTCGGCTGGTCCAGCCTGATCGGCAGAGACGAGTATTCCGCCACGGCCCAGTGTGCCATGGAGAGTAAGGCTCTAAGGATCGAAAGGGTTGAGCTTCTGAAAATCATGGAGCTTGACCCGGCTGAGGGGATGTTATTCTTCAAGAAACTTGCCGCCACATTGGGGAACCGGCTGTTGATGAGCTACAGGATGATGGCTGACAGATCTGCTTTCGAGAATTCCCCCTCCGCTGGATCCGGTCAGGTTCTGGAGGCTTCTGTGCAATCCTGAGAGCCTGCTCGAGAATAGAACTTTTTCTCTCCCTCTCCCACGTTTTTCGTGGGGAAAGGAATGGATATGGAAGGCCTCCCACATTATCGTGATTTCATCATGAGTGGGTCAGTCCAAAATCCTTTTGGTAAGGACCAGTGACCAGCCGGCCGCCGCAGCGTAAATGAAAACGGCCAATAGGACCACCCCGTTGAATCCCAGTTCAAGTGCAAGAATAGATGCCAGGATGGTGGAGAGGACGGAGGCGCAGCCGTTTATGCCCCAGGCCCACGGGATATGTTTGACTGATGAACCGGCCAGTCTTTCCAGACCCAGGGGAAAGGGCATTCCCATGAAAAAACCCAAAGGGCTGATGATGAGGACGGCCAACAGCGTTCGCAGGGAAAGGGAAAATCCCAGGCTCCATTCAAACAAAAGGGGAAGACCCACAAGAAGAAGCAGGGACCAGATGACAATTCCCGCCGCAGCCGCCGGAATGTCCAATGCTGAACGGTTTCCCTGGCTCGCGGCAAAAAGCCTGCGCCATTTTCGTGACCATCCGCTCCCGGCCCCCGCAGAGATCAGAAGAGTGGAGATGACCACCGAGGCCGAAAGGACTGGGTGTCCCAGGTAAAGGGTAAAGCGCTGGAAAAACGCCATCTCCAGGAACATGAAACCCATACCCAAAGAGAAAAAGAATCCCACTGCCGCTCCGGATCGCACACCGTTGGATGATTTTCCCTCTGTCCTGACAAAAGCCAGAGGCAGCAGGATCAGGACGGCCCCTGATGCCGCCGCCACCAGCAGGGCTGCGAACAAGAGAGGATAGCTCCATTCAAGCAACGATATGCCTCCGCTCCTCATTAGGGAAAGGATCTCGGGAAGTGTCTTCCAGCGAAAGAAGTGGAAAAAAAAGGGGCGTTGATCGGTCACCGGCCGGAGCAGAAACTTGTATTTTTGGACGAACTCTTCTCGATCCTTTCCAAGGAGGGCTCGTGCCGCCAGAAAATAGGAAGGAACCCTCAACCGGTTGTAATAATTGACGTTTTCAGGCTGCATCCCCGGAATATGGACCAGGTCAAAGGCCAGACGGGAGCAGAAGTCACGTATTTTCCGGAGATCCGAGGATCCAAACGGATCACGCCGAATGAGCAGGGTGGTGGTCCTCCAGCTGCGTATCAGAGCCATGTGTTCACCGGGGCGCTCAATCCCCAGGTCCTCCAGTAAAATCAGGGCCGTCAGAAACAGCCGCAAGCTGTCACGAGGCGGCAATTGGGCCCACTGGGTGATGGCCGCAAGACCTCCTGGCCGAAGATGCAGGAGGCAGGCTTTCAAGCCCTCCTTTGTGAGCTGGAAGGAAGGTCTGAGAGCGGCCCTTTGACCCGCCATATTAAGGGGGAATTGTATCAGGTCATAGGTTCCGGGAGTGGTGGCCAGAAACGTGCGTGTCCCTTCGGTGTAAACCCTGACGTTGTCCCTCTCATAGATCTTTCCCGAAAATTCGGCGAATTGTTCCTGGACCGTTTTAATGATGTCGGGATTTTCTTCCACGGCGTGGATGCGGCTGGCCCCGTAATAGAAGGCGCGAAGCACCTCCATACCTCCGCCTGCTCCCAGTATCAGGACTTCCGGCACATTCAGGAGGTGGTAGGGAAGGGAGGACGGCTGGCACTCCAGGAAACGGAGAGAGTCCCGTTGCCCCTGAAAACGGGTGATCGGCCCCGCCAGGTCCCCATCAACATAAATCCCAATCTGCCGGGGGGGTTCCTGGGTACAGATCAGGCTCATCCCCGGGACGTACCGGAGGGGAGCGCTGGGGTTGTCTGCCACGGCAATCCACCCTCTGGGGCCCCAACGCTGGGCAAGGATACGGGTGTCGGGATGTCTGAGCAAAAGGCTCAGGGCCTTGAATTGGGAGGGGCGGGGTTCAAACCAGTGGGCCGGCAGGAACATGAGTACAACCGGGATAAATAATACGTTGAGGAAGACCAGTACGCGCGAGCTCCATGGCCCACTGAATAAAAGCCCAACGGCTGCCGCCAGAAGCCCGATTGCGCTGATAAACCGCAGCGCCTGGTGGGGAGGAATAGCCTCAAGCAAGAGGACCGTCCCGATTGCTCCCACACCGGCCCCGATAAGGTCAAAAAGGTAAATGCGGTGGGCCTCTCCAGCGAAGCGGGTCAAGGCCAGGCCGATTCCTGAGCCCGAAAAAAAGAACGGGATCGAAAGAATCACATAGATTCCCATGAGCCGGAAGGCCAGGGATGGATTCCAGGCCAGCTCTTGCGGGTGGAAAGGGATTTCCTGGGCCACTGCGAAACAGAGGGAGACCCCCAGACCGAACCCAAAGGCCAAGACCGAAAAGCTCAAGGGAAAGCGTTGGATCAACCAACCGCTTCTCAGGGTCAGAAACGCCCCGCCCGCTCCGATTCCCAGGAGCGCGAGGCTGATAATAAGAAAAGCCAGGTGGTAAGGATAAATTATGGAAAACAACCGAAGGAGGAGCAGTTCATAGCCTATGGAGGCCATGGACAAGAGGGATACTAAGAGTCCCCAACGTCTCATGGGCGAGGACCCCCGGTGAGGGGAACAAAACGCACGGGAAGGATTTGCTGCGAACGCACTTCACCGTGGAGGCTTTTTTGCACCATGATCAATTGCTGGACGGCGAATGGGTGGCCCACCGGAAGGATCATGCGGCCCCCGGGCTTCAACTGACGGATCAAAGGGGGAGGGATGTGACCTGCCGCAGCCGTTACCAGGATGCCCTCAAAGGGGGCCTCCTCAGGCCATCCGTAATATCCGTCGTTTATGCGGCATTTTACATTGCGGTACCCAAGCGACGCCAACCGGGCTTTTGCCCGCCTTCCCAACTGGGGTATGATCTCTATGGTGTAGACACGCTTTACCAGTTTGGCCAGGACGGCTGCCTGGTATCCTGACCCCGTACCGATCTCCAGGACCTTTGCCCCGGGTCCGACTCCCAGAAGGTCCGTCATGAGGGCCACTATGAAAGGCTGGGATATGGTTTGACCGTATCCAATGGGAAGGGGGCGGTTTTCATAGGCGGAGGACCTCAGGCGGTCAGGGACAAACGCGTGGCGGGGGACTGTTTCCATGGCCTCCAGGACCCTGGAGTCCAGTTCTCCCTTGCCTATCCACTGGCGGGTCTCTTGCACATCGGCCTGGATCTCCCTCACCATGGCCTTTCGGAGCGCTGCATTACGGTCCGCAGAGGATGCCGGGTCCGGGGTCAAAATAAAAAACCACAGGGATACCGCCGATAAGACGGCAAAGCCTCTCTTGAGTTTTCCCTGGAAATTTTTCATCGGCTGCCGGTAATGGCATAAGCTGGCTTCTAACGAAGTCGCTTAATTAAACGCGTATAGAGAAGCGAATCTGAAAAAGATTGTCAGGTTCGGTTCCCTTCGTTGCTCATAGGCTGCCGGTAGCGGCATAAGTTGGCTTTCCAGAATCATACGCGTTTTAGGCGGAACAGACAAGAAAGAAAGCCTGGCAGATGGTAAGCGTGCGTATTCCGGGAACACATGACTTCCAGGGAAAAACCACTAAGAATCAGAAAGGACTAAGTATTGCGGGTTTTTACTTGACTCATAATAGTCATTTTTCTAAAATTTAACCTCTTCCCTGAAAAAGCAAGTTCTCATCGACTCCAGCACTGACGAATTGCATCTCAATACGCCCACTCTCACCCCCTGTAGACGATCCGGTCGCAACCAAGGCACTCCATCAAGTTCAGAGGGGAGACAATCATCATCTTTATTCTAAGAAAGGAGGAATTCCACTATGAGGACAAAGCTTCTCTTTTTTTTCATTCTCCTATGTGTCTTCGCGACGTTCGCACCCGCGGCCGATGCGAAGAGCCGGATCACTTTCTGGACCACTGAGGTTGAAAAGGACCGCATAAACGTCCAGGAAGAGATCGGCGCCATGTTCACCAAGAAAACGGGAATTGATGTAAAGGTGGTTCCAGTCCAGGAAAACCTTTTGGCTCAGAGGGTGACAGCAGCCTTCGCAGCGCGATCCCTGCCGGATGTACTCTTCCATCCCATAGACTTTACGATCGGCTGGGCAGAGGCGGGAATACTGGATAGTGAAGCGGCAACCCGGGTCGTGAAAAATCTCGGAAAAACCACTTTTGGAAAGGGGCCGCTGAAGCTCGTGGAGGTGGATCAAGGTTATGCCGCTGTTCCTGCCGATGGATGGGGGCAGCTCCTAATTTATCGAAAGGATTTGTTTGGGAAAAAGGGATTGGCTGAACCCAACAGTTGGAAGAGGATCATTGAGGCTGCAAAGGCCTTGCACAATCCGCCGCTGATCTGGGGCTTCGAGGCTGCAACAGATCCGGGCCAGACCTACACCCAGCAGGTCTTCGAGCATATAGCCCTATCCAATGACGTTCGATTGGTAGATCCCTCGGGCAACATCAATCTCGACACCCCTGAGATGGTCGAGACTCTGGAATACTACAAAAATCTTGCTCAATACAGCCCGCCGGGTAATCTCTACTGGTTGCATACCAGGATGGATTATCTGTCAGGGCGGGCCGCCATGATCATCTGGTCGCCATTCATTCTGGATGAGCTCTCCGGCCTGAGGCAGGATCAGCCCGTGGTTCCCGACATCGCCAAAGGGAAGCCCGGATTCCTGGCCAAAAACACGGGATTTGTCACGATCATTCGTGGACCCCGAGGCGCAGCCCAGTACGGGCAAATAAACTACTTTGGAATTACCAAGGATGCCCGGAAAGCCTCTGCTGAAAAATGGGTGGCGTTTCTCCTCACGGATGGCTATTTGAAATGGTTGAGCATGGCGGCAGAGGGCAAGTTGCCTGTGCGCAAGGGAACCGCGGCCGAGCCGAACCGGTTTGTCAAGGGATGGATGGATTTGGAGTTCGGCGTCACGACACGCGCGAAGATCTCCGAGTATTATGGCAAGGAAGTTGTTGAGGCCATCATCGGCGGTGTGGAGGGTTTTGACCGATGGGGCTTTGCCCAAGGGAAGGGCGGGCTTGTTTCAAAGATCTATGGAACAAAGGCAATCCCTGAAATCCTGAAGAAATTCCTGGATGGGGAGATCAACGCAAACCAGGCGGCTCGAATGATGAATGAGAAGGTAAAAGGGCTGGACCAGGCCAAGTGAACGGGGTAACGGCTAATCTTGATTGACCGGGAGCAGCAACCGCGAACTTTCTTGGAAAAGGAGGCCAGATTTGCTTTCTGGCTCCTGATCCCGACCTTTACCGTGGTAGCGGCCCTCGTTGTCTTTCCGGTTGTCTGGAATCTCTGGCTGAGCATCAAACCCGTCGCGCTGGGGGATCTTCGCGGTGAATCCCTCTTCAAGCTCAACCTCACTTTCGACAACTTCCGGAAGGTCTTTGCCGACCCTGAGTTCCTTGAGGTCCTCAAGACCACCCTCATCTACACGATATGCGGCAGCGGGCTTTCGGTGTTTCTGGGCTTGATAGCGGCGCTTCTGGTCCATGGTGAATTTCCCGGGCGGAGGCTCTTCAGGGGCCTCTTCATCTCGCCCTACATCGCCCCGGTCGTGGCCGTCACCTTTACCTGGAGCTTTATTCTGGACCCTCAGCTCGGGGTAGTGAACTGGTTCGCCATCAGCAAGGGGCTTTTATCCCAGCCCATTCCGTTCCTGTCCCAGCGTTCATGGAACCTCCATCTGTGGGGCATTACCCTTCGGATTCCCCTCGCCCTCACTTCGGTCATCCTGTTTGAGGGATGGCGCTATTTCCCCTTTGCCTTCCTGTTCATTCTCGCGCGCCTTCAAAGCATTCCTGAAGAGCTTTACAGGGCCGCCGCCGTAGACGGGGCCTCCCCTCTGCAACGATTCCGCCACATCACACTGCCCCAGCTTTCCGCGGTCCTGTCCATGCTCTTTCTTTTCAGGTTTATTTGGACCATCAACAAGTTCGACGATATCTTCCTGTTGACGAGGGGGCAGGCGGGCACGAAGGTCATGACCATCAAGGTCTATGACTACGCCTTCGGTGAATTCAACATCGGCGCGGGTTCGGCTGTGGCCATGGTCCTTTTTGTTGTTCTGACCTGTTTTCTTTTTGTCTATTTCCGGTGGATCCTAAAGGAAGAGTAGTTGCCGGCATAAGGACATGATTGCGCAATGAGTCGAGAGCCTGTTGAAAGAGCAGTGTTGAGGGTTTTGCGGATACTGGGACTCTTTTTCTTTGTCCTTTTCGCCGCCTTTCCTTTCTACTGGATGATTCTGTCCTCCTTCAAGCCCCTTCAGGAGATTCTGTTGAGACCTTGGGATTTGGGACTGGATTTGGGCAGCATCGACTTTCGTGCCTACTACGAAGTGCTCTTTGAACATGATTTTCTCAAATACATTTCAAACAGCCTCTATGTTTCAATCCTTACCGTCCTTCTTTCCGTAACACTGGCCACTTTGGGCGGGTACGCCGTTACCCGGCTTCGATTCAGAGGTCAGGCCTTTATGTCTTACAGCATCCTCATCATCTACATGTTCCCTGCCATTGTCCTGGTCATTCCCCTCTACATCATATTTTCTCGAGTGGGACTCAGGGACTCAGTCAATATGCTCATTCTGGTCTATCTCGCCCAAACCCTGCCTGTGGCCCTCTATATGCTCCGCAGCTATTTTAGGAACCTTCCTGTCGAGATTGAATATGCGGGTCTTACGGACGGGTGTTCCCGATTGGGCGTGATCTGGCGCATTGTCCTG
>CAYOIU010000028.1:20048-20590 GCA_964404085.1 uncultured Desulfobacteraceae bacterium
GGCCAGTGTGGCCTTGTACACCTTCATGATCGCCTGGAACGAGTTTCTCTTTGCGTTTATGTTCCTGGATACGCCGGAAAAATTCACCCTGTCGCGAGGCGTGGTCCAGCTGGCCGGCAGCGTTCACCTCTCAAAACAGTTGGTCATGGCCGCTTCCGTCATGGTGACCATACCCATTCTTGTGGTATTCCTCTTGTTTGAAAGATATCTCATTCGGGGGCTGACGGCAGGGGCAATGAAAGGGTGACCATGGCTTCTCTGACGGTAAAAGGCATCACCAAACGATTCGGGCAGGTTCCGGCCCTCGATGATGTGGATATTAACGTGGAGGATGGGGAGTTTTGTGTGCTTCTCGGTCCCTCCGGATGCGGCAAGAGCACGCTACTCAATATCATTGCAGGCTTGATTCCTCAGGATCGCGGCTCGGTCATGCTCGAGGGCAAATCCGTTGACGAACTTGCGCCCAGAGACCGTGATGTGGCCATGGTCTTTCAGAGCTATGCCCTTTATCCTCATATGACGGTCGCCGAGAATCTGGGCTT
>CAYOIU010000029.1:0-20523 GCA_964404085.1 uncultured Desulfobacteraceae bacterium
CAAACTTGATGAATTTATCTCTCCCGGTATATCCCCTTGCAAGGCGGATGGCACTCATGGTCGCCTCAGTCCCCGAATTCACCATCCGGACCCTCTCGATGGAAGGAACCATATCAACGATGATTTCCGCCATGTCCACTTCCAGTTGGGTCGGAGCACCGTAGCTGGTGCCCAGTTCGAGCGCTTCCCGCAAAGCATCCAAGACCTCCCTGCGGCCATGGCCCAGTATCATGGGGCCCCAGGAGGAGACATAATCGATATATGCCTTTCCGTCGGCATCCCAGAGACGGCACCCTTGGCCCCGGGCGATGAAGGGCGGGTCGATTCCCACGGACTTTCCGGCCCTGACCGGACTGTTGACACCGCCGGGGATCAAGGTCTTTGCTTTTTCAAACAGTGCCTTTGATTTGGTTCCCATTTTGCGAAATACTCCTTGAAGAATGGATAACATTGAAATGTGTTATTTGAAACGTGTCAAAAAGCAGGAGATGAGATCCTGGCTAAAAGTAGGTCATGCTGGTCTTTTTGAACTCCTTCCGGCTGAACAACAGGTCATATTCAGCAACGGCGACTTCTCGCGACATCCGTTCGGCGATCTTCCGGCAAGCCTCGGGGTCACTACCGTGAACCATGGAATAGAGATTGAACGGCCAGTCTCCCTGTGGTTCACGCTGATAACAATGGCTAACCTCTCTAAAGCCGGCAAGTGCCTTCCCGACTTCTTCAATGCGTTCGTTCGGCACCTTCCAGACCACCATGGCATTCGAACTGAACCCCGCTTCCTGGTGGCGGAGCGTGGCTCCAAACCTCCTGATGATTCCTTGCTCCTTCAACTCTCTAATCCTTGCGAGGAGCCTTTTTTCGTAGATGCCGAGCTGTTCGGCCACATCAGCAAAGGGCGTGGGAGTCAGGGGAAGATCTCCTTGTAGGAGATTGATGATTTTTTTGTCCAGCTCGTTTATCATTTTCCTCACCCGGGGTTCATCGGCGCGCGCAGATCTGAATTTCGCGTATGATCCATTTATACGATTTAGGGGTTTTTTGTCAAGCAGCATAGAGCAGGCTGGGCGCCCAAATATCCTTGAAAAAACATATAAAAAAAGGTAAACAAACAAACAGCATCTCAAAATTGATGACTTGGCAAAATGTGATCTTTGTGTCCGAAGCAGTTGCCCTGCATTTCCAAGAAAAGTGAGGTCCCCGGAAATCATGCCGGCATTTGAAAAAATCGTCGAAAGAAAAATCAAAGAGGCCCAGAAGAAAGGATCATTTGACGACCTCCCGGGCAGTGGAGAGCCCATGGCGTTGGAGGACGATTCCAATGTCCCCGACGATTTACGCCTGGCCTATAAGGTGTTGAAAAACGCGAACTGCCTTCCTCCCGAACTCCAGCTCAAGAAAGAAATCAGGCAGATGGAAGACATGCTTGAGAGCATCCCGGATGAAAAAGAAAAATATCGCCAAATCAAGAGGATCAATTTCAAGATCATGCACCTGAACATGATGGGAAGAAAATCACCGCTTTTTGAAGAAGACCAGATCTATTATAATAAAGTACTCGATAAACTGGACAGGAAGAGATGATAGTGATTTTGTAGTTTCACAATTCGCCCGGGGAGGAAGGAAGATGCAGCATAGGGTCCTTATCTTGCGATGTGATACCTATGATCCTGACAGGATTGCAGGTATGGATAATCTTTAGGCGCAACAGACGAATATTGTTGACTTTCTGAAACGTAGACTGAGACGGGTTTATTTTAGGATGCAAATGCCATCATCTACAAGGGGACTTTAGGATGAATGACCAATCGATATATGATTTTGTCGTTATCGGCTCTGGGTTCGGTGGCAGTGTCTCAGCAATGCGGCTGATTGAAAAGGGCTATAGGGTACTAGTATTGGAGCGCGGTAAACGCTTTAGGGATGAAGACTTTGCTAAAAGAGATTGGAATATTTGGAAGCACCAATGGATGCCAGTCCTCCGCTGCTTTGGGATTTGGGAGAATACGCTGCTTAATGGGGTGATGATCTTGCATGGTAGCGGGGTCGGTGGAGGAAGCCTGGTGTATGCCAATGTGCTAATGGAGCCCGGAGATAAACTCTTCGCCGAGCCCACATGGAGACACCTGGCCGATTGGAAGACAGCCCTTCGCCCACATTATGATACAGCAAAACGCATGCTGGGCGTAACACCCAACCCGCGGTTCTGGCCTGCCGATAACGCTCTCAAATCTGTAGCCGATGATCTTCAGAAAGGCCACACTTTCCGGCCGACTGAAGTTGCTGTTTTTTTCAACGAGGAAAATCCGGGCGAACTGGTCTCGGATCCTTATTTTGATGGAGAGGGACCTACTCGACGTGGATGCACTCACTGTGGGGCCTGTATGGTCGGTTGCCGCGAAAACGCCAAAAACACGCTCGTCAAGAATTATCTGTATTTTGCTGAGAAATGGGGCGTTAAGATGGAACCCGAATCGACAGTGACTGACATTCGGCCACTGCCGAGCAATCAGACTGACGGTGCCCGCTATGAAGTGTGCTATTTTAGGACGACGGGATGGTTAGTAAAGTCGCTCAAGCGAGTGAGGACCCGAAATGTAGTTGTATCCGCTGGAGCAGTTAACACGAATCGGCTTTTATTACGCTGCAGGGATATAACCCTGTCGATGCCCCATTTATCGAAGAAATTAGGGCATAAGGTACGCACTAATAGTGAGTCATTAACGGGCTTCACTGCACGTGACTCAAAAACAGATTACTCCAAGGGGATAGCAATCGGTTCGGTCTTTCAGGCAGACGACATTACTCAAATAGAGGCCGTACGTTTTCCTGACGGCTCAGGTGGAACCTTGAGGTGCTTGTCCGCTTCGCTGATCGATGTAGGTAGTAGCATCCCGGTGCGTATCCTCAAGACCCTTTGGCAGCCTCTGATTCACCCAATTGATTTTCTGAGTGTCAAGGTGTTCCCTGCTGTGGCGAGACGCACTACGGTTTTGCTCACAATGCAGACTGAGGATAACTTAATGCGGGTAAAATTGGGGCGCAATCTTTTTACATTATTTCGTAAGGACCTAGTCTGTGAGCGCGATGAAAAGCGTCCAATCCATGCGGTCGTTGAAGTCGCCCACCGTGTAACGCGAATGCTTGCGAAAAAAAATAACAGTATTCCGCAGGGGATGTTGAATGAGAGTTTGCTAAACATTCCAGAGACTGCACACTTTATGGGTGGTGTTCCATTTGGCGAAAGCGCAAAGGATGGCGTTATCGACCTTAACTGTGAGGTTCATGGCTACGCGGGGCTGTATGTGGTCGATGGTTCGATTATGCCTGCCAATCCCGGGATCAACCCAAGTTTGACTATCACAGCACTGGCCGAATATGCGATGGACCAGATCCCAGCGAAAGAAGGTGCCCAAATCCGCGAGCCTTTGATGAAAGTCAAATAATACAATAGCTCAATTTACCAAATGAAATTCTTGGAAAGAATGGTCTCTCGCCAAACTATCGGCCCCATTTCTTCTGCTGGTCATTTTCCCGGTTCGAACACACTCGAGACCGACGGCGATTGCCACACTGTAAAAGGCGCGTTTGGTCAGGGTGGGATCAGACATTCAAGTTCATGATTCCACTGAACATGGCTTACTGGCAGATGCGGGTCCACCGTTTTCTGAACCGATTCAAGAAGAAAAGCTGAACCGAACCTGACAATCTTTTTCAGATGCTTTCTAAACACTTCGGAGGGGATGGACGGTTATTTGGGGTTTAACGGTACGTAATGGAAGCGCGTAAGGTTTGGGAGGTGTAAACCCCAAATAGCCGTCCATGTAGGAGTGAGTTGCCAAGTGCACTTTGAGAAAGCACATGAAAAAGATCCTCAGATTCGTTTCCCTAAATGCGGTCAATAAAACGACTTCGTTGGAAGTCCTCAGGGCCGGACTTCTTGCGATTTTATCAACGGGTTGAGGAGGGTCTCACGTGTCGAGGGCCGCTTTTCTGCCGGCTTCAAGCGCCTTCTTATTGAGGGGAATGAACTTCTCCTTTTGAGCAAACTTTGCGAGGACGGCCTCCGCCAATGAATCGAACTTGACAATGCGGCTGCGTGCCACGAACGCCGAGAGGGCAACGATATTTGCAGCCCTGACATTTCCCAACTCCTTGGCGATTTCGATGATGGGAACGCTGATAATATCCACGTCGTCGCGTCCCGCGTCAACCGATATGAGAGACCGGTTGATGAAGATCACGCCTCCCGCCCTGACGGTGGGGGCGAATTTTTCGAGAGAAGGGCGGTTCATGGCCACCAGGTGCTTGGGGTTTCGAATGATGGGAGAACCGATGGGCCTGTCGCTGATCACCACCGTACAGTAGGCGGTTCCCCCCCGCATTTCGGGACCGTAGGAGGGAATCCACACCACCTCAAATCCCTCGTTTATGGCGGCTTGCGCCAGAATCTGCCCCATGATCATGACACCCTGGCCACCGAACCCGTCGTATTTCACTTCATTTTGCATGACTCCTCCTCACCTACACTTTCCGCCCCCCGGGGGGTCTGATAAGGAATTAATGGCATCAACCCTCCTCCGGTGTCTTGAATTCACCCAGAGGATAATAGGGAAGCATGTTGCCTTCAGCCCATTCAACGGCTTCGGACGGTGTCATCCCCCAGTTGGTGGGGCAGGTGCTCACCACCTCTACCAGGCTGAAACACTGATTGTTCAGCTGATAGGTGAAGGCCTTTTTGATGGCCTTTTTGGCCCTGTTGATATACTTGGGATTAAGCAGGGTCTGCCTGGCGATGTAGCCCGGAGTCTTCAGGGTCGCCAGCAGTTCGGCAATCCTGATGGGCATCCCCACTTCAGCCGGTTCACGACCAAAGGGCGATGTGGTGGTCCGCTGCCCGGGCAGGGTGGTCGGGGCCATCTGGCCACCGGTCATCCCGTAAACGGCATTGTTGATAAAGATTGTGGTGAACTTTTCCCCACGGTTGGCTGAATGCACGATTTCACTCAACCCGATACTGGCCAGGTCACCATCACCCTGGTAGGTGAAAACCACCAGGTCCGGCCGAACCCGCTTGATACCGGTGGCCATGGCCGGCGCCCGCCCATGGGCGGCCTCCTGGAAGTCGAATGTGAAATAGTTGTACATCAAGACGGCACAACCCACAGGTGCGATACCCACCGTACGGCCACGGATCTCCAGTTCGTCGATGACCTCCGCAACCAGTCGGTGTGCCACCCCGTGCGTACAGCCAGGACAGTAGTGGGTGATGGTATCCGCCAAGGCTTCCGGTTTATGAAATGTCTTTCCCATTCTCTAAGCTCCTCTATTGACAAAAAGTCCGCCCATGAAGTCTAACCCGCCAGCTTTTTCACCTCGCCCATCACCTCTTCAGGTGTGGGCACCTCGCCACCACACTTGCCGTACCAGTATACAGGCCGTTTTCCCTTCAGGCTGCGCTCAATATCTTCCACCATTTGTCCCATGGACATCTCGACGCTCAAAACCGCGCGGCAACTGTCTTTCGCGGCGGCTTCGTATACCGCCTTTGCCGGGAATGGGAACAGGTGCTGAGGCCGAATCATCCCCACAGGCAGGCCTTCTTCTTCCAGGTTATCAATGGCGGTACGGCAGACCCTGCTCATGGTTCCGTAGCTGACGATGAGGACCTTGTAATCACCATCGATGTGGTAGGGTTCGTAGAGGATTTCCTCCTTCTCCATACGTTCGTATTTGGCCTTAAGCTTCAAATTCTGGGCGTTGAGTTCCTCGGGATCCAGATAGAGGGTCTTTACCAGGTTTCGTGTCTTGGTCCTGCGGGTGTCCATGCCGTTGGTGGCCCAACCGTCTTTGTTTGAGGGTTCCACCTTGAGGTTCTCAGGAAATTCCACTGGTTCCATCATTTGCCCGATCAGACCGTCACCCAGAATCATCACCGGGTTGCGGTATTTTTCCGCCAGCGGAAAGGCGCGCATGACCATATCTACAGCTTCCTGGACACTGGCCGGTGCCATGACCAGGAGTTTGTAATCCCCGTGCCCGCCACCTTTGGTCGCCTGCAGATAGTCTGCCTGGGAAGGGAGGATGCCGCCCAGTCCAGGCCCCCCCCGCATGATATTGACGAACACCGCCGGGCATTCGGCGGCGGCAATATAGCTGATACCTTCACTCATCAGGCTGATGCCTGGACTCGATGACGTCGTAAAAACCCTTTCGCCGCAAGCGGCCGCACCAAAAATCATATAGGAGACGGCCACTTCGCTTTCACCCTGCAGAAACACGCCGCCCACCTCGGGCATCCGTTTGGAAAGGTACTCCGCCACCTCTGACTGCGGCGTGATAGGATAGGCGAAATAGTTCAAGCCACCCGCCCGAATGGCGGCCTCGCCAATGGCCTCGTTGCCTTTCATAAGAACCTTGCTCATTTTTGTCCTCCGATTATTGCTTCCCTGCCGCCGTTTCCTGGATTTCAGTTATGGTAATGGCCACATCCGGGCACATGGTACAGCACAGTGCACAGGAGATGCAATCCTCAGGCCGGGCCTGAAAGGCCGGAAAATAGCCCTTGGAATTGACGTCATTGGAAATTTCAAGAACATTCTTGGGGCACACCTTGACGCACAAACCGCATCCCTTGCAGCGGTCATCATCGATTAGATGCATGTAAGTCATGGAACGTTACTCCTCTCGTTAGGATCACAATGCCTTATCAAAAGCCCGAAAGGTTCCCAGCCCTTTTCCACGGGGGAACGAGCTGCCGAGCAATGGGTAAAACCGGGCAAGTCATTTTTTCGGCATCAATATCGGGAAGCAGCCTCCGTTCAACCGTGATGAAAGAGAGGGGAAGACCGCTTTCCGATGACAACGTTCGAACGAATTCATATCCGCTGTAAATATCTTCGAGCTTTGTCTCATCAATGAGATTGGCGTTTCCGATGAGTCCTGTTATCGCCATTCGAGACGCAGCTTCAATCTCCCTCCGCATTTTGACACACCCTGCAATTGTGTCAGTGGCCGGGCGCCGGGGATTGACCACCATCAACATATGCACTGCCTTGCCCGCGAAGGCTTCTGCCAGGGAGGCGAGAACCGTGGCTCCGGCATCATCACCGCCCACATCCAATATCGTCAGATCATCGGGCTTCCGGATCATCCCACCAATGGCAGGAGTGAGAATCGGCAGGTCGGCTTGGAGATACCGGCGCGACGGCAAGATGACCTTGATGCCGAATTCAGTCAGCGCCTGCTCGGCCTCACGGGTTCGAAAGTAGGGGTTGACCAGGTCAAGATCGGCTATGCTTACCTTCACACCTGCCTTTTTGGCGTGTACAGCCAGATTGATCGAAACTTCCGTCTTCCCGCTTCCGTAATTTCCGACCACAACCACAATGCCGCGCAGATCGATCTGCAAATCAAATCCTTTTGTTTTGGAAAAAGAAGAAGACAACCGGGTTGCATGCCCGGCTCCACAAAAATAACAAAAGACCATATTTTTATGCACAGAGCCTTTCCGTGTCAAGCACTTTCAAGCGGTCCGGCGGGGTTTTTCCGTTCAATGGTGGTCCGAGACGCCAAAATTCCTAACTTTTTCAAAAAAAGCTTTGAAAAAAAATATTTCTTTCTGCTATACTCGCAGGATTTTCGGAACCACCCACCTGAAGGGACGTTGTTTTCCCGGTGGGAGACGGAACCCGTTGGAATTCATATCATTACAACTTCAGGAGTCAGCATGGGTACCAAGAATACATTAGTCATGAACGGTCAAGAGTTGGTCTTCAATCCTGGTGAAACCTTGTTGCAAGTGGCGCGAAACAATGGAATCACCATCCCGACCCTCTGCTACCTCAAGGGGGCGACACCTACCGGTGCCTGCCGGATTTGCCTGGTCGAGGTGGAAGGGGCGAGGACACTGGTGGCCTCCTGTGCCGCACCCGCTGCCCCTAATATGGTCGTGAAAACCGAATCGGAAAAGGTTGTGAAGGCACGGCGAATGAATATCGAACTGCTGATGTCTTCAGGGCACCACAACTGTCTGGCACAGGACTTGGGAATGGAATCATGGACCGATTTTCAGTTAAAGGCCATGGAAGCGGAAGAGCACCGCGATGTGTGTCCGGCCTATGGTGACTGCCGTCTGCAGGAACTTGCCATCAAATATCAGGTCCGGGGAGACCGCTACACCCCCACGGATACGCGCTATCCGCTCGAGAATGTCAATCCGTTTTTCGTGAGGGACTTTTCCCGTTGTATCCTTTGCGGCCGATGTGTTCAGGCGTGCAACGAAATACAGGTGAACAATGCCATAAGCTACGGCTACAGGGGCTCGGATTCCAAGATTGTGGCCAAGGGCGATCTGGCACTCAAAGATTCCGACTGTGTCTTCTGCGGCCAGTGCCTGCAGGCCTGTCCTGTGGGTGCCCTCTACCCCAGGAACCAAATCCCGCGTTCCCTCTCACCTCTGGAAGTAAAGAGGGTGCGAACGACGTGTTCCTATTGCGGGGTCGGATGCCAGATGTACCTGCACGTAAGCGACAACAAGGTAGTGGAAGTGAGCGCTGTGGAGGATGTGGGCCCGAACTACGGCCGTCTCTGTGTGAAAGGACGCTTCGGGTACGATTTTCTGGGTCACGCCGATCGACTCAAAACCCCCCTGATTCGTGAAGGAGACACCTTCCGGGAGGCGTCCTGGGATGAGACAATGGACCTTGTAGCCGGCAAATTGACGCAGATCAAGGCGGATTCGGGTCCGGACGCCATCGGGGTCTTCAGCAGCGCACGTATCACCAACGAGGAGAATTACCTGGCACAGAAATGGACCCGGGCGGCTATTAAAACCAACAACATTGATCACTGCGCCCGTCTCTGACATTCTTCCACCGTGGCCGGTCTGGCCGCAGCCTTTGGAAGTGGGGCCATGACGAATCCCATTGAAGATATTGAAAAGGCGGAAGTCCTGCTCATCACGGGATCCAATACCACTGAAAACCACCCGGTTCTTTCCAGTTACGCCAAACGGGCGGTGACCCAGAAGGGGGCCAAGTTGATCGTAGTGGATCCCAGGAAGATTCCCATGACCCAATTCGCCGCTATCTGGCTGAGGCCGAAGGTGGGGACCGACGTGGCGTGGATCAACGGGCTGCTGCACGTCATGATTGAAGAGAACCTCTATGATGAAAAATATGTCCAGTCCCGGACAGTGGGCCTGGACGAACTGAAAGAGACTGTGGCACGGTATAATCCCGCCTATGTGGAGGAAATAACCGGTATTCCCCGGGAACAGTTGGTTGAGGCGGCACGGCTTTATGCCGGGAGCTCAGCGGCCTCCATCATTTATGCCATGGGGATCACACAGCATATCTCAGGCACAGACAATGTGAAATCCCTTGCGAACCTTGCCATGCTCTGTGGGAACATGGGCATTCCCGGCGGCGGGGTGAACCCTTTGAGAGGCCAGAACAATGTGCAGGGGGCCTGTGATATGGGTGCTTTACCCGACGTGTACACGGGGTACCAGAAGGTGGCGGATCTCGCTCAACAGGCGCGCATGCAGGAGGCCTGGGGAGTGGAGGACCTTCCCCAAACACCGGGACTGGGCGTGACGGAGGTGATGAATGCGGCCCATGATGGGAAGATCAAGGCCCTATATATTATAGGGGAAAATCCCATGGTCTCCGATCCGGATCTGAACCATGTGAAGAAATGTGTGGAGTACCTGGATTTTCTGGTAGTGCAGGATATCTTCCTGAATGAAACAGGACGAATGGCTGATGTGGTCTTGCCTTCGGCAGCCTTTGCCGAGAAAGACGGTACATTTACGAATACGGAAAGAAAAATCCAGCGTGTTCGCAAGGCCCTGGATCCCCCGGGGCAAGCAAGACAGGACTGGGAGATCATTTGTGACCTGTCCACCAGGATGGGCTACCCCATGCAGTATGAAAACCCCGAAGCCGTCATGGCGGAAATCGCCGAGGTGACACCGTCTTACTGCGGCATCAATTACGATCGGTTGAAAATCGAGGGCATCCACTGGCCTTGCACCGGGACGGACCACCCGGGAACCCCCTGTCTCCACGTGGACCAGTTCACATGCGGACTGGGCGTTTTCCACGCCATAGAGTACATCCCGCCGGCTGAAATGCCTGATAAAGAGTTTCCCCTTTACCTGACGACCGGTCGTGTGCTCTATCAATTCCATACAGGTACCATGACGATGAAATCAGAGGGGCTCAATGTCCTGGCGCCGGAATGTTTCGTGGAAATATCATACCAGGATGCCTCATCGCACGAGATTGGGACGGGTGACAAAATCAAGGTGGCGTCCAGGCGTGGTGAGATCGAGGCGCTTGCAAAGGTGTCGGATCATGTTGAAAAGGGAACCATCTTTATCCCGTTTCACTATGCCGAGGCCGCTGCCAATAAACTGACCCACGCGGCTCTGGACCCGATTGCAAAGATTCCCGAATACAAGGTATGTGCCGTGCGAATAGCAAGGACCTGACCGGCGTCTGCGGCCGTTCATTTTACTCGACCTGAAACAAGGAGAACAGAACATGCACATGATGGAAAATCTCGAGGCCGTTAACCCCGACTTGAACCCCGAAGTGATGGCCCGGGTGGTTGAAATTGTGGAACAGTTCAAGGACAAGCCCGGGTGCCTCATCCCGGTCCTGGAGGAGTGCCAGCGGGCAGTGGGGTATCTCCCGGTGGAGCTGCAGGATTACATCGGCGAACGTCTCAACATCCCCGGTAGCACCATTTATGGTGTCGTGACCTTTTATTCGTTTTTCACCATGGTGCCCAAAGGACGCCACGTCATCAAGGTCTGTCTGGGGACCGCCTGCTACGTCAGAGGGACCAAACCCATCCTCAAACGGTTGAACGACGAATTCCACCTGGCACCCGGCCAGACGAGTGAAGACCGCCGTTTTTCCCTTGAAACGGTTCGTTGTCTGGGGGCATGCGGCCTGGCGCCCGCCGTGGTGGTGGATGCGGATACCCATGGGGGGGTTCGTCCCGACAAGGTGGGGGAAATCCTTAACCGATATGAATGATCCTAAAGTTGATGGAATCGCAAAAAGCTCACTCATGCCGCAACCGGCAACCTATGAGGAATGAAGTGGAGTCGAACCTGACAGCCTCTTTCAGGTTCTCGTCCTGAACACATTCAGATAATAAGTCAGCGAGGGAGATCGTCAAGGCTTGCTTTTGACCATGAAACTGTCAGATATCAAAACCACCCTGAAGGCGGAAGTGATCGTCGGAGAAGACAAGCTGGATATCGAGGTGTCGGCCGGCACGGGAAGTGACCTGATGAGTGATATGCTCACGGGGCCCACGAGCGGTTCCGTCCTGTTGACGGGGCTCAACAACATACAGGTTGTCCGGACATCGGTGATTGCCGGCGTCGCTGCGGTGGTCCTGGTTCGTGGAAAACATCCGAGCGCCGAAATGAAAGAACACGCGGCTGAGCATGGTTTGCCCTTGTTGACCACGCCGTATACCATGTATTCTGCGTGTGGAAGGCTCTATCGCGAGGGGCTCCATGGGGTGGAGCGGAGGCCGGCAAAGGCTCCCCCCGGGAAACAGTCTTGAGGCAGATTTTTTCCCCATAACCCGTGAACTCCGGCGGTGTGACGATCGATATTGAAAAGCCACAATTATCCAAACGTTTCGAAATCGAGCCAAGGGATTTCGTCCGAGCCGGAGAGGCCTCTCTCCAGGTGCAAAGGGTTCTGAGGAATATCGGGTTCGAGGCTGATCTTATCCGTCGGGCCTCCGTCTGCGCCTATGAGGCTGAGATGAACGTCGTCATGTACGGCGGGAAAGGGGAGCTTGTCCTTCAAGTCAATACGGAGGAAATAGTCCTGGAAGTCAGTGATGACGGAAAGGGGATCGAGGACATTGAGGCCGCATTCAGAGAGGGGTTTTCAACCGCCCTCCCGGAATTCAGGGAGATGGGGTTTGGTGCCGGAATGGGTCTTCCCAACATCAGGAAAAATGCCGATTTATTGAGTGTTCAATCAGAACCCGGAAAGGGCACCCGATTGAAAATTCACTTTCGCCTAACTGAGGAACCTTAGTGGAAAATCCGCCTCAACATAGGGAACACATGCAGCATATTGAGATAGATGAAGAGCTCTGTAACGGGTGTGTCATTTGCATGAAGGCGTGCCCTACGAAGGCCATACGGGTGCAGGGAGGAAGGATAGCAGAAGTTACAGGTGTATGTGTTGATTGCGGGGAGTGTGTTCGCGTGTGCCCCAGAGGGGCGATTCGTGTCATCACCAGCGACATAGGTTACACGAAAGGGTCCGGCTATTCAGTCGTTGCCGCTTCCACGGTTCTCTATTCCCAATTCGGTGAAGACGTGACGCCGAACGATATCCTCCTTGGCCTGAAGCGGATGGGTTTTTCCTATGTACACGATGAATCCTATACCAATGAGATGTTCAACGTGGCCATCGAACTGTATATTGAAGAGAACAGGAAAAAGGAAAATGCACCATGGCCCCTCATCTCGCCGGTCTGCCCCGTGGTGACAAAGCTCATCGCCTGTCGGTTCCCCGAGCTTCTCAAACATATTCCACCCCTGGCCCCCCCGAGGGAAATCGTGGCAAGGGAAGGGAAAAAGCGGCTGGCTGTTAAGCACGGTTGCGATGAATCGGACATCAAAACCCTGCATATCACTCCCTGCCCTTCAAAGATGATCGGCATCAAGGAGCCTTTATTTCAAAAGCATTCCCATATAGATGGCACCATAGGGATTTCCGGTATTTATGCCGAACTCAAGAAGAACATCGAGAAAGTGGAGGAGGACCATGTGCTCCATCACTCAGGCGGCGTGGGCCTGGGATGGGGAATGACGGGAGGGGAGATATCAGGCATGCATTTGAATTGCCTCGCCGTTTCGGGACTTCAGGATACCATCGAATATCTTGAAAAAATTGAAATGGGAAGGCTCCCCGACATTGACTATGTGGAGTTCAGGATTTGCAGTGAGGGTTGTGTCGGAGGCCTTTTCACGGTTGCCGACAGGTATAAGGCCAAACACCTGGTCCGTCACCTGGTAAGAATGTACGGCGTGGAGAAACGCGTCAAATACGGATATGTCAAGAAACTCTACGAGAAGGGGTGGTTTTTTGCCGATAAGGTGAATTACGCTCAAGAGAAGACGCTTTCAAGGCAGGCCCTCTCGGCCCGAATCCAGAGACAGAAACGCGTCGAAGAGCTGTTGCAACGCCTCCCAAGGAAGGAGTGCGGAATGTGCGGCTCTCCGGATTGTGAAACCTTTGCCGAAGATGTGGCCGACCGGAAGGCCACCCTGGATCGTTGTTACTTTTTCATAGAAAAAAGGTAGGGGGTGTCGGTGAAATTAAAAGAAATAATTAACAAATTGCCTTTGAAGGTTGTCGCAGGAAACGAAGCCCTCGATCACGAAATATCCGGTGGATACTGCGGTGATCTACTGAGTGATGTGATGGCCAATGCCGAAAAGGGGGCCGCATGGCTGACGGTCCAGGGGCATCAGAATATTGTGGCGGTGGCCTTGCTCCGGGAACTGGCCGCCATCATCCTCGTGAACGGACATCAACCGGATGAGGAGACCGTAACAAAAGCGGATGAGGAAGGGATTTGTGTCCTGACCACCCCGTTGACGGCATACCGGCTTGCCGGGAAGCTCTATGAGTTCGGGCTGACTTAATGTCGAGGGGTTCGCGGTTGAACGCAGCTGATGAGAACCTATAAGACCGATCTGCACATCCATTCCTGTCTTTCCCCCTGCGCAGATCTTGACATGAGTCCCAAGAGGATCGCGGAGAAGAGTAAGGCTGAAGGACTGGATATCATTGCGTTGTGTGACCACAACTCGGCGGAAAATGTTGAGGCTGCTATCCAAGCAGGAAAGGCTTGCGGTGTTCATGTCCTTCCAGGAATGGAGATCAATTCACGGGAGGAAGTTCACGTTCTGGCTATTTTTAACCGACCGGACCAGGCCCTTGCCATGCAGGAGGTCATTTATCAGGGGTTGACAGGTGTCAACAGACCGGAATTTTTCGGAGATCAGGTGGTGGTCAATGCCTTGGATGAGGTGGAGGGATTCAACGATCGGTTGTTGATCGGCGCCGTGGCGCTCGGCCTGGAAGAGATCGTCAGGAAGATCCATGCGCTGGATGGGCTGTGCGTGGCTTCCCATGTGGACAGGCCCAGTTACTCCATCATCAGCCAGTTGGGATTCGTTCCTCCGGAAGTGAAGCTGGATGCCCTTGAAGTCTCCGACCCGGAATGGCCTGAAACAAGAGGAAGACACCTCCTGGAAAACGTCGGATTGCCATTTTTGACTTCCTCGGATGCCCATTTTCTCTCGGATGTGGGGCGTCGATTTTCGCTTTTGACCATGGCTTCTCCCAGCACGGGTGAAATCAGATTGGCCCTCCAGGGTAAATCAGGCAGGGCGGCGGAGATATGATTGAGAGAACTGTCACTCCATATTCTGGATATTGCCGAGAATGGACTGGATGCGGGGGCGACGTTCATCGGTATTTTCATTTCAGAAGCAAGGGAAGAAGATCTGTTGAGCATTGCGATAGAGGACAATGGCCGGGGCATATCCTCTAAAAGACTTGAAAAGGTGTTGGATCCGTTCTTCACAACGAGGCAGACCCGGCGCGTGGGACTGGGCCTGTCCCTCTTCCGCGAGACGAGCAGAAGGTGTGGCGGAAGCTTCACATTGACCTCCCGTGAGGGCAGGGGAACCCAAGTGAAGGCCACCTTCGGGTTGAGTCACATCGACCTCCCCCCCATGGGTGATATTGCAGGGTGTATCAGCACTATCCTCATGGGCCATCCCCGGGTGGATCTGCTTTATGATCACGAGGTTGATGGAGAAAGTTTCAGATTTGATACGCGGGAGATCAAGGAAGGTCTCGAAGAGGTGCCCATTAACAACCCCAGGGTGCTCATGCATCTAATTGAGATGATTCGACAATCAGAGGCGGCTTTGAGGAACATCGTGCCTTCCGCCTCTAAATCGCCCGGTCCTCTCTGAAGAGGCCCGGTAGTTATCTGCAACCGGTCAACCGTGATGAACTTGTAAAGAGTCATCAAATGAGACGGCACAGAAAAAGGTCCAAGATCAAGGCGCGTAAATCTTTAGGCATGAGGCGTACATTTAGGTACGTCGCAATGACTGAAGATGAAGCGCAACGCGGAGATTGGACTTTTTGCGAAGCCGCCAACCATATGGAGGAAAGGGAATGCCTAAGCTGACCATTGATGATCTCAAGAAGATCAAAGAAAGAGTAAAAAAAGATACCGCTCTCAGGGAAGGGGGCTCAACGGTTAAGATCACGGTGCACATGGGTACGTGCGGGATTGCCGCCGGTGCCCGGGAGGTCATGGATGTACTTCTCCAGGAGATGAGCGAAACGGACCGGGAGGACGTAAGGGTCGTCACATCAGGCTGCATGGGTATGTGCAGCAGTGAGCCCAATGTTACAGTGGAAATGCAGGGACAGGAGCCGGTCATTTATCAGCATATGGATTCGAAAAAGATGCGTCAGGTGTTCAAACGACACGTCCTGCTGGGCGAGGTTCAGACGGATTTTGCACTGGCCAGAATGGATTAGAACCCGAGAAGAGGGATTAGATCTGAGTTAATAAGGAGGCCATTCAATGAAGACATTTAGAACCCACCTGCTTCTTTGTGGCGGAACGGCGTGTCATGCGTCAGGCAGTGTGGAGGTGAAAGAAACACTCGAAAAAGAGATTGCTGTCAGGGGATTGGACAGGGAAGTCCGGGTGATTGAGACCGGGTGTAACGGCTTTTGCGCCCAGGGCCCAGTGCTTGTTGTCCAGCCTGATGCGATTTTCTACCAGAGGGTGTCAGCAGGGGATGTTCCGGAGATTGTTGAAGAGCATCTTCTCAAAGGGAGGCCGGTCAGACGGCTCTTCTATGTGGAACCGGCTTCTTTTGAGACGATTCCCGGGTTGGGTGACATCCCCTTCTTTTCCAAGCAACTCCTGAGAGTCCTGAGAAACCGCGGCATACTGGACCCGGAAGTGATCGATGAATACATCGCCCGGGACGGCTACCAGGGAGCTGCCAAGGCCCTTTTGGAAATGGCCCCTGAAGAAATTGTTGGAGAGATGAAGAAATCCGGGCTCAGGGGACGCGGAGGCGCAGGGTTCCCAACGGGTCTGAAATGGGAGTTTGCCGGTCGTTCGAAGAGCGATGTCAAGTATGTGCTCTGCAACGCCGATGAAGGCGATCCAGGCGCTTTCATGGATAGAAGTGTCCTGGAGGCCGACCCGCACGCTGTTCTGGAAGGTATGATCATCGCAGCCAAGGCCATCGGGGCACACCAGGGGTACATTTATTGCCGGGCGGAATATCCCCTTGCCTTGCGCAGGCTGGATATTGCCATCAACCAGGCGAGAGAATACGGCCTCCTGGGAGAGGACATCCTGGGGAGCGGCTTTGATTTCGACCTGGAGGTCTACCAGGGTGCCGGAGCTTTTGTCTGCGGCGAGGAAACAGCCCTCATGAATTCCATTGAAGGAAAACGGGGCATGCCCCGTCCCAGACCTCCGTTTCCCGCCCAGCAGGGCCTTTGGAAGAAGCCCAGTGTCTTGAACAACGTGGAAACCCTGGCCAACGTGGCCCAGATCATCCTGAACGGGGGAGAATGGTACGCGGGTGTGGGAACAGAGGGAAGCAAGGGGACGAAGGTCTTTGCACTGAGCGGCACCGTCAACAATATTGGTCTGGTTGAGGTGCCCATGGGAACGACTCTCAAGGAGATCATTTACGAGATCGGTGGCGGTATCCCCGACAACAAGAAGTTCAAGGCGGTGCAGCTTGGCGGTCCTTCCGGCGGTTGTGTGCCCGGTGATCTCCTGGACACCCCCACGGATTATGAAGCCATTGCCAAAGTGGGCGCCATTATGGGTTCCGGCGGTATGATCGTCATGGATGAAACCACCTGTATGGTGGATATGGCGAGGTTTTTCCTGGATTTCTGCCAGGAGGAATCCTGCGGCAAGTGTACACCCTGTCGGGAAGGCACCCGAAGAATGCTGGAGATATTGAACAGGATTACCGAGGGGAAGGGCGTCATGGAGGACCTGGATGAACTGGAAGAGCTGTCCACCTTTGTGAAGGATTCGGCCCTCTGTGGCCTTGGACAGACAGCGCCAAATCCCGTGCTGGCCACCCTCCGGTATTTCCGTCGGGAGTTTGAAGAACACATCTTGGAAAAGAGGTGTTCGGCAGGAGTTTGTGCCGATCTTTTCAAGGCCCAATGCATCAATGCCTGCCCGGTCGGCCAGCAAGTGCCAGGGTATTTGTCACTTGTGGCAGAAGGCCTTTACGACGACGCCATTTCGCTGATCTATCAAGACAACCCGCTTCCAGGTATCTGCGGCCGTGTGTGCACACATCCCTGCACCAGTGCCTGTCTGAGGGGCCAGACCGATGAACCTATGGCCATACCTCAGATCAAGCGTTTCGCTGCAGACATGGCCCGAAGGCGGAATTTCACGGTTGCCGTCAGGAAGTGTTCTCCCAAGAATCAGAAAGTGGCAATCATTGGCGGTGGCCCCGGGGGATTGGCAGCCGCTTATCATCTGGCATTGCTGGGTTATGAACCCACCATCTGTGAAGAACTCCCAAAGCTCGGCGGCATGCTGCGTTACGGTATTCCCGAGTACCGTCTGCCCAGAGATATCCTGGACCAGGAGATTGACTTTATCTTGAAAGCCGGCGTGACGGCCAAGACCGGCCAAAGGATCGGCAGGGATGTCTCCATGGACGAACTCATGGAAGAATTCGATGCGCTTTTTGTTGCTGTCGGCGCGCACGAAAGTCTCTCCACCCGGATCCCGGGGGAAGATCTCCCTGGTGTGAAGGGCGGGGCGGAATTCCTTAGAGAAGTTGAACTTGGCACTGCGCCTGAGGTGGGCAAGAAGGTGGCGGTCATTGGCGGCGGAAACGTCGCTATTGATGTTGCCAGGACTTGCAGGAGAATGGGCGCTGAAGTGACCATCGTCTATCGGCGCGAGAGAAAGGACATGCCGGCCTATGAAGAGGAGATAGAGGATGCGCTGGAAGAAGGGATTGAGTTGAAGGTCCTGGTGGCCCCCAAGTCCATCACCCAGACCGGCGGCCGCCTGGCCTTCGAACTGGATGAATGCGAACTGAAGGAATTTGATCAAAGCGGCAGACGCAGGCCCATCCCCATTGACGGATGCGTCATCGCGGAAGAGTATGACACCATCTTTGCCGCCATCGGCCAACGTCCTGATCTGAGTTTTTCAACATCCATGAAGAGTCGGCGCAATACCATCGAGGCGGATTGGAGGACCCTCGCAACCAACCTTTCCGGCGTATTTGCAGGAGGGGATGCCGTTACAGGTCCTGCCCGGGTGGTGGATGCCCTGGCGGCAGGCAAACGCGCCGCGTTTGAAATAGACAAATTCCTGGCCCAAAAAAGAGGCGAAGCTCCCAGTGAGGAAAAGGTGGAAGAAATAAGAATTACCATGGAGATCCCGGAGGAAGTGATCAAACAATCCATGGAGATCATGCCGAAACTGGCGCCGGAAGAACGCATCACCTCTTTTTCCGAAGTGGAATTGGGCTATGATGAAGAGACGGCGAGAAGAGAATGCAGTCGGTGCCTGAGGTGTGATGTGAAACTGGAATGATTGCTCGGACGTTTTGTCCAGACGTGTTCCCTCCACGATCTGAGTAAATGGACCGGAATTTGCATACTGGAAGAAGAATGGGTTCTGAAAGCATAGCTGCAAAAAATCGCTTGGAAGACGAGGCAAAGTCATCTCTCGCTGAGCTTAAGGATTGGATTATTTTGTTTGATATGGCGGGCGAATACCTTTGCGATGTACCCGTTTTTCAGAGAATGGCTGTGGCCATTCAAAAAAATCTCGGAGTATTGAAAAAAAGGTCTGAGGAACTCAAAGAGCAATTCGTAGGCAGGCCTTTGCACGATATCGACATAGATGAGCCCCTGGATAATCTTTCCGCTTTTTCCCAGCGGTTGGCTGAAGCGAACGATCGTATGAACAGCCGCTGCAGGGACGGAAAGGTCGCCAGGGAGCTTGAAGATCGCCTTGATTTTCTGAAAGAGCGGCTGAATGGACTGAAAGATCGCGTAGACGGCCAGGTGGCGCCTTATGGTGCCGGGGATTCTCTGGCCAATATTATTGCCCGGTCAAAAACCCTCCTCCATGTACTGGTATCGACCTACAAGAAAGCAACAAAGATTTCCCTGGCCGTTTTTCTGGTCGGCCTGGTCGTCTTTGTTTCTCTGTTTGTCACCATGGAATCGGAAAAAAATCTTTTAAAGGAAATTCAAGCCGGGCAGTCACTCATTCGATCCACAGAAGCCAGATTGGCCGCCATTCAAGAGAAGCTGGACAAACTTCAATCCAGAACCAACAAGATGGAACTGTATGTTTTGACGAGGGAAGACAAGATTTCCATACTCGAACTGAACCTCAGGTCGCATAAGCTCGAGGACCAGAGGGAAAAAGTACAGGCCGACCTGGATCTGCAGGAGAAAACATTCGAAAGGAATGTCAAGAGGCTGGAGACGATGAGGAGGAAATCGTTTCTATCGAAGCTCTTCAGGATGTAAGAAAACTAGATCATCAATGATCTGAAGTTTTCCTTTGGCTTGGGAACAACAGACAGTTGTTCATCCCTTCCTTGGTGTATCAACCTTATTTCTACGGAGTCTTTCCCTTCAGTATCGCTGTAGGCGGCGGTGATATGGGCTGCAACGTCCAGTAAGGCAGGTGAAATGGGCCCCGTCAGTACCGCGGTCGGGCCGGGGATGGAGACGGGCATCATGACCACCTCTTTTTCTCCTGCAAGGGCAAAGATACCCTGGTTTTCCTGCCGGTTTCTCCCCACCACAAGTTTTGTGCCAACATTGAGCCTGAAATGTCGTCCCAGTTTAAGGAGTTCTATTTCGTTGAGCCGCGGCCGAGTCCTGATGGAGAAGAGGTGGCTGAGCCTGCGCGAGAAGGCCTTTTCGGTCAGCAGGCAACCCCCTGCAGGCGACGGGTAGTCATAGATATGAAACTTCTCGGCAAGGGCCATCTGGGGCTTACGGGAGCGGCCCATGATGTCCAAGAGAAGGTCGCGATTCACCCATCCTGATTCTTCGGGGAGGCTCATGGGCAGGTGGTTCGCCGAAAGGGGCCTGAGAAGCAGGTTCCCGAGCCCGCTTTCAGCGGTCACTCTGTTCAGGGACCCCCTGTTCTGGGACATGGGGCGCTGACCGAGAACCTCGCCGCTGATGACGAAATCGGCGCCCTCCTGCTTCATCAATTCTCCTGCTATCCTCAACATCAGGGCATGACAGTCAATGCAGGGGTTCATGTGGGCACCATAGCCGTGTTTCGGGGATTGAACCACTTCCAGATGGCGTTCTGTAATGTCAACGACTTTCAGCGGAAGGTTGATATGTCCAGCCGATTTTCTGGCCCTTTCGGAGCCAAAGA
>CAYOIU010000030.1:0-20523 GCA_964404085.1 uncultured Desulfobacteraceae bacterium
CCCTCAGGGCGGCGCGAGAAATAAAAAGGGGCAGGGTCGTCGTCATCCTGCCCGACGGCGGCGAGAGGTATCTCAGTACCACTCTATTTACCGCCAAGAAAAAATCCGGGCTGCGTCTCTATAACACACTGAGACGTAAGAAAGAAGAATTTGCCCCCATTGAAGAGGACCATGTAACCATGTATTCGTGTGGCCCGACCCTTTGTGAGCCCATCAAGCTGGGCGAGTGCAGACGCTTTCTCTTCTCGGACCTTGTCAGGCGTTACCTGGAGTCTAAAGGCTACAGGGTGACCCTGGTCATGAATCTCACAGACCTGGATGATCGGACCATCGAAGGGTCTGAGAGGGCCGGCATGCCCCTGGGCGATTTCACGGAAAAACACTATCAGGGCTTCATGGAGAGCCTTGACCAACTGAACATAAAAAGGGCCACTGAGTATCCCAGAGCGAGCGAGCATGTTGAAGATATGATAGACCTCACCCAAAAACTGCTCGAAAAGGGCTACGCATACGAAAAATTTCGATCTATCTACTTTGACATCTCCAGATTCAAGGGATATGGCGAGTTCTCTCGAATCGACCTCAATAAGATTAAGCTCGGTAAGACAGTGGATCTGGATCAGTACGAAAAAGAGAACCCACGAGATTTTACTCTGCTCAAACGTTCGACCCTCAATGAGCTAAAAATGGGGATATTTTACCAGACCCAGTGGGGGAACATCAGGCCTAGCTGACACATAAAGTGTGCGGCCATAGCCCTGAAATACCTCGGCCCCACATATGATATACACATGAGTGGCATTGAACTGATCTTTCCTCACCACGAAAATACCATTGCCATCAGCCAGGCCGTAACCAATAGCCCACTCGCCAACTACTGGGTCCATAACGAGTTGGTAATGAAAAACGACAAGGGTGTTTCCAAGGGATCGGCAGATAACCTTGCCCTAAAAGACCTTTTAGATGAAGAATTCACGGGCAGGGAGGTACGGTACTGGCTACTAAGCCGCCATTACCGGAAACCCATCTTCTTTTCTCGATCCAAATTGCGCTCGGCAAGAAATACCATCGCCCATATGGACAAATTTGTTCAGAAGATTCATTTCTCCAAACCTGCCCAATCTGACCCTGAGATAGACCAGGCAGTCTTTGATTTAAGACAGAGATTTGCGGCGTCCATGGACGACGACATTAACATAGCCGCCGCACTGGCCGCTCTCTTCCGGTTTACCAGGCACATCAACAAAATCATGGACCAGAAAGGGTTGTCATCCCCGGACAGGGACAAGATCCTGAAGGCCATGGAAAAAGTCAACCTGGTGCTCGGGGTCATGGACCTGGAACCGCCAGAGATGGATCGAGATATGGAAATCCTGGTTGCAAAGAGGGAGGATGCAAGGAGGAACAAGGACTGGCAAACAGCCGACCGCCTGCGAGGAGAACTAAGGGAAATGGGAATTGAGGTGATCGATACAGAGGAAGGACCTGTATGGAGCAAACTCAAGCCCTGAGGCCTGCCTTCACTCCTCGTGATCACCCCTTGAAAAATAAATATGAGGGGCCTGGTCTTGACATGGGACACGTCAAGGCCAGGCCCCTCATAAGCAAAAAAATGGCGGAGAGAGAGGGATTCGAACCCTCGAAAGAACTTTCGTCCTTTACTCGCTTAGCAGGCGAGCGCCTTCAGCCGACTCGGCCATCTCTCCGCAAAAAAACCAATCCTGTCAAAACCGCTGATCTTCGCGGCGCCATAAAAAATCCGCAGCGAACCTCTGTAGCCCATGGCGGAGGGAGTAGGATTCGAACCCACGGTCCCTTGCGGGACAACGGTTTTCAAGACCGCCTCCTTAAACCACTCGGACATCCCTCCCTCAATTCAACCGAAGGGTATCTTACTCAATTCCGTCTCCCGAGTCAAAGAGATTTATCACCTTTTTCCTGGATGCCCATCAACCAAGCAAAGTTTTTGTTAGACTGCAAAGACCCCTTCCATCCTTTCCCTCATCAGACGAATCGTCTCCCGGTAGTCCTCACTGTAGAAGATAGCCGACCCGGCCACAAATACATCCGCGCCTGCCGATGAGACCCGCTGAATGGTCTCAGGGCCGATACCACCGTCCACCTCGATCTCCGTTTTAAGCCCCCTTTTCCTAACCATCTCACGCAACCGTTTGATCTTGGGGAGGACGGCCGGAATAAACGCTTGCCCCTCAAATCCCGGATTCACAGTCATGAGGAGCACCATGTCCAGTTGGTCCAGGACGTACTCAAGGACATCCGGCGGGGTGGCGGGATTCAAGGAAACACTCGCCTTGGCTCCGAGAGTCTTGACGTGCTGGATCGTTCTGTGCAGGTGATTTACCGTCTCCGCATGGACGGTGAGGATATCCGCGCCACACTTGGCAAATTCCGCAACAAAGTCGTCAGGATTGGAGATCATCAGGTGCACATCCAGGGGCAAATTTGTCATTTTTCTAACGGCCTTGACGATCAGGGGACCGACGGTGATATTGGGTACGAAGTGTCCATCCATGACGTCAACGTGGATATAGTCGGCGCCTGCGGCCTCCACGGCCTTTATTTCTTCCCCCAGCCTCGAAAAATCGGCCGAGAGGATCGAAGGGGCTATTTTTCCCATGTGAATTTCTCCAAATAGCATATGAACATTGAACATCGAACGTCCAACGTCGAATGTTGAATAAGGTATTCTACCAATTTATGAACCAGCAGAGCGAAGCGATTCCATCATTCGATGTTCAATGTTCAGCGTTCGATGTTCGATGTTCGACGTTTAAAAAAGACTTCGCTGTTCAGGTACACTTTAAGCTTTATCCGGGTAAAGCCAATTATCTCTGACCACGCCCAAAGGACGTGGTTTTGAAATTGAATGAAAATTACGACTCCTGTTTTTCGAAAAGCGCCCCAAAGAAGCCCTCCGTTTCGTGGACATGGGGAAAGGACTTGAGAAAGCCCGATTCATCAATGAGTTCAGCACACCATTCAGGGGCGTCGGACCTGAGGTCTACCAATTTCATCTCCCTGTGGTCCCTTAGAAGCCCCTCCGCCACCGCTTCATTTTCCTCCCTTGAAATGGTGCAGGTCACATAAAGCAATTTTCCTCCCTCTTTCAGGAGAGGGACGGACCCGCTCAAAATCTTCCGCTGAAGCGAGGAGAAACGGAGGATGTCCCTTTCGTCACGATTCCATTTGATGTCGGGGTGCCTCGATATAATGCCCAAGGCCGAACACGGTCCGTCAACCATGATCCGATCAAAGTACATCCGGAACATATTCGCCAGATCCTCCGAAGCATCCCCGACCAACGGCTCAATCGCGTGGGTGCCGAGTCGCCGGGAGTTTTCGGCCAGCTTTATCAGCTTGCCGGGACTCCTGTCAAGGGCAACAATTCCTCCCCTGTTTCCGATCATCTGTGCCATGTGGGTGGCCTTTCCGCCCACTCCGGAGCAGAGATCCAGGATCTTTTCACCGGGCTTTGGAGAAAGCAACCAGGAACAGACCTGGGCCATTTCCCCCTGGACCTGAAAGAGGCCCGATTGAAAGCCCGGCAATCCATCAACGGGTCCCTTGAAACTTTCAAGGATCAACCCCTCCGGAGCATAACGGGCAGGTACGGCAGAAAGGCCTTCTCCTTCCAGGTACCGGATCAGATCACGCCGACGTATTTTGAGCGTGTTGGCTCTCACCACAAGCTCGGGAATCCGATTGCCGGCCTCAAGCAGCCTCTCCGTGTCCAGGGACCCGATCTCCTTGAGCCACTTCCTGACAAGCCATTCGGGAAAGGAATGCCGAACGGACAGGAAGCGTGCAAGTCCATTTTCTCGAGGCGGAAAAACAACCTGGTCTTTTTCACGGCAAGCCTGTCTCAGGATTCCATTGACCGAACCAGCCACATGGCTTCCGGAAAAGGCCTTGACCTGCTTGACCGCTTCATTCACGGCCGCCGAATCAGGCACCCTGTCCATAAACAAAATCTGATAGAGCGCCAGGCGCAGAACGTTCAGTACAGGGGCTTCTATTTTTCGAAAGGGAAAACGCGCCGTCTTCTCAATGATCCAATCGAGGCGAAGTCTCCACCTGAGAACCCCTTGAATGAGATGAACCGTAAAGGCCCTGTCCCTGTCGGAAAGCCTTGGATTCCCATGGAAGGCCTCCACCAGATAGTTTTCAAGGGGAATGGAGTGCAGATCCAGTCTGTTCAGCACTTTTAAGGCAAGATTCCTCGGTTGCACTTGACGCCTCTCCTAAGAAAATCTGCATTCCTTTTTCAACCAGCTCAAGGTCCACATCGGTATCATAGCAAGGTCCGAAGGGTCTCCGGTTGAAAACACCGAAAACGGGAATGGGGTAACTGTCCTGTATACCACTCGTAAGGTCACGTTCGCAGGCCACGCCTATAATCACGTCGGGTTTTTTCTCGACGACGATTCTTCTTGCCAGGGTGCCTCCTGTGGCTACGGAAACGGCTACTCCGTATTTCCTGGAAAGGGCCACAAGCCCCTTGATTTTGCATTTACCACAGGCCTTGCAATTTTCGATGTTCCCCGTGATTCGCACATCGCATTCGTGATTTTGAAGGCAATGGGGAAGCAGGATAAGGAGTTTTTCCGGCCTTATTCTTCTGGCTTCACTCCGGACTAACTGGTTGTTGATGGCCACGAATGAGCGTCTGACTTCCTTTTTGCTTATGCCCAGCAACTTGCCTATGACAACCAGCAGGGGGAAAAGAACGCGTATCACCAACCCCCGGAGGCGCCGCGTGAAAAAGAGGTTTCTACCCCCCAGGATAGTGAGGATCAGGGTCAAGGCCCCACCGAGGCAGAAAAGGACGACGCACCCGAAAAAAATAGCCAGGATAAGCGGGAGGTGCTTGTGGATGTTGGTCAGGCCCACATAGGGGACCCACCAGAGCAGCACAGCCAGCCCCACTATGACCACACACGCGATCAAAAGGAGAAAGATGAAAATCCGTTTTTGGGGACGTTCCCGTTCTTTTTGTCCTTGCACTTCAGCAATCCTTTAATTCGGTACTATTTCAAAGAAGCATTATTTCACTACCCCACTCCAAGGAGCGTGCCCTCTTCCATGGGGAAACCCTTCAGGAAAACTCCAGCCGGGAGCCTTTTTTTGCCCTCCACCTGCAAAGCTCCGATCTCGACGAGGCCGTTTCCGGTTTCCACCTGAAAAACGGATTCCCCCTTACGGACCACCAGGCCAGGCACCCCGGGCGCGGCATCTCCTCGAATCACACGCCCCGAAAAGAGTTTGATCCGCTTTCCGGAGAGGGTCGTCGTTGCCCCCGGCCAGGGGTCCAGGGCCCTTATGAGCGCGGCAATCTCCACTGCCGGCAGGCGCCAGTCAACGAGAGCCATCCCCCGATCAATCTTGGGCGCGTAGGAGGCCAGCCGGTCATCCTGCAGCCTTTCCTCGAGTCGCCCCTGTGCCAGGGCCTCAAGGGTGTTGATGACGAATTTCCCGGCCATTTCGGCAAGACGGTCGTGCAGTTCCCCCGCGGTTTCATTTTCAAGTATCCGGATCTCTTCCTGATGGAGAATTGGGCCGGTATCCAACCCTTCATCCATCCGCATGGCTGTCAGTCCGGTCGTTCGCTCATTGTTGAGTATCGCCCAGTGGATAGGTGCCGCTCCCCTGTATCTGGGCAACAGGGAAGCATGGACATTGAGCGCTCCCCAGGCCGGTACCTCCAGGAGTGATTTTTTCAGCACCTGACCGAAGGCGATAACCACAAAGAGGTCTGGTTCGAAGGAACGGAGAAGATCACAGAAGAGAAGGTCGGAAGCCTTCTCAGGCTGCAGGACTTCAAGTCCGGCAAGCAGGGCCTGCTGCTTTACGGGTGGGGCACTAAGTTTTCTTCCTCTCCCCTTTGGCCGATCCGGCTGTGTCACCACGGCCCGCATCTCGTAACCCTGCCGAACAAGGGCTTCCATGGCTGGAACGGCAAAGGCCGGCGTCCCGAAGAATATCATTCTTGGACGTGCAGGAAGGTCTTTTTTCTCGAAAGAATTCATCATCAGCGTTTCAGGTCTCAGGGCCGGTTGCGCATCTTCTTCAACTTTTTCTTGTAGAGATTCCTCTTGAGCGTGCTGATGTGATCAATATAAAGGACGCCGTCAAGATGATCAATCTCGTGCTGCAGGCAAATGGCCAGAAGACCATCCGCTTCAATTTCAAGGGGATTCCCGTGTCTGTCAAAACCCTTCACATGGACGTGCTCCATCCTGGTCACATCCGCCGCAAAATCAATGACACTGAGGCACGCTTCTTCAGTGGTAACCTTTCCATTCCCATCGACAATTTCAGGGTTAATGAGGACACACGGCGACCTATCTTCTTCTTGAGGATTTTGATCAAATACGATCACCCGTTTGAGTTCGCCGACCTGGTTCGCTGCCAGCCCTATCCCCGGTGCCGCATACATGGTCTGCATCATCCCTTCGAAAAAGGCCTGCAGCGCCCCGTTGATATCCTCCACGGGCGCGGCCTTCGCCCTCAGAACGGGATCCGGATAGGTGAATATTTTCATGTTTTCTGGATTTTCTTCGTTGTTCATACCTGTTCCCCGGCCAAGACATAAATTCGAGATTTCAGATACGGGCCTCATCAATTATCTTAAACATTCCGATCCAATAAATCAAGCCGATCCAAAACCAAAACCTTCTTGACTTTTATGCCTGGTCCACCTATTGAGAAACCATGATGAAAAAGATCGCTAATTTTCTATTTGAAGTGGGAATGCTGAAGAAAACCCCTCGGACCGGCTACCAGTTTCTGGGCACGGGGAAGGAATCGGTAGCGGCCCACTCCTTCCGAACGGCCGTCATCGGCTATGCCCTCGCCTCCCAGGAACCGACGGCCGACCTCCAAAAGGTGGTTTTGATGTGCCTTTTTCATGACCTGCACGAAGCCAGGACCGGTGATCACAATTATGTGAACAAGCGATATGTGGATGTCCATGAAGACAGGGCGATGAATGATCTGGCCATGGAACTGGTTTTCGGGGACGAGGTGGTTTCGCTGGTCAGGAGTTTCAATGCATCGGAAACACTCGAGGCCTCTCTGGCAAGAGATGCCGACCAGTTGGACTTGATTATGGAACTGAAAGAGCAAAAGGACCTGGGAAACCCTTATGCGGCGGACTGGCTCTCATTTGCCGTAAAGAGGCTTCATACATCAAAGGCAAGGGAACTGGCCCGGGAGATACTTGAAACCGACAGCACCGATTGGTGGTTCGAGAAAAAAACAGACTGGTGGATCAATGGTCCCCAAAACCATGAGAACAATCCATAGCCTCCTGGGGCGTGATACGCGCAAGGCCATGATGAGAATCAGCCTGGGGGTATCCCTCCTGTGCCATGTGGGGTTGGTACTGGCCTTTCAGAAGGCATTCCCTTTCCACTGGGCCTTCGAACCCATTCGGAGTTACCGCGTTGAGCTCATCCGCCCCCCCGTGGACCCCTCTGCGACAGATGCGACGGGTGGTGCCGACCTGGCAAAAATAAGACCGATTCCAGAGACCGCGCCCGAAGATACCGAGGACACCATTTCACTGGACACCCGTGATAAACGATACAGTTCCTATGCGAAGGTGATCAAATCTGTGCTGATGCGTCAATGGAAATACCCCCTCGAAGCACGAGAGAACCTCGTTGAGGGAAAACTCATGGTCCTCTTCACCCTCTTACGCTCAGGGCAACTTCAGGATCTGAAGACCCTGGAACCATCCGGCTACGACATCCTGGACCGGGAAGCCCAAAGGGCCGTTCGATCAGCAGCCCCTTTCCCTCCCTTTCCGCCATCCGTGACCGTTGCCAAGCTGCACGTGAAGGCCAGATTTGACTACCGGCTGACAAACCAGGGACAACAGCGGTGAAACCATGTCTTTTTTTCAGGGGATGATCTTGAACTTCCGGGGGCTTTGGCTGGGCCTCAGGACTCCCAGACTCCTGTTCCTCGGCATCATTCGCTTCGTCGCCGTGCTTATCGTCACCATTCTTGCGGCAAGTCTTATCCTGATCTACCACCAGCAAATCCTGAACATCCTGTGGAAAAGACCCGACAGTCACCTGATCCTCTGGTTGTGGTACTTCCTGTCGTGGCTCCTCTCCCTGTTGCTGGTCGGCCTATCAACGGTTCTTGCCTACCTCCTGTCCCAAATTCTCTTTGCCGTTGTTTTAATGGACAGAATGTCCAGGATCACCGAGCGGATCTTTACCGGTCAGGTGGAGGAATCTGGAGAAATGCCTTTTCTGAAATGGTTTATTTTTCTGGTGAAACAGGAACTTCCGAGGGGTGTCGTGCCCGTGCTGATTGCCCTCGTTTTGATGGTATTTGGTTGGATTACGCCACTAGGGCCGGTTCTGGCCGTCTTGTCGTCGGCAATGGCGGTTCTGTTTCTTGCATGGGACAACACCGATCTCGTTCCTGCAAGACGCATGATGCCCTTCAGAGAAAGATTCCGAATCCTGACCGGAAACCTGGGCTTTCATCTGGGGTTTGGACTGCCCTTTCTCATACCTGGAGCCAATATTCTGCTGCTTTCCTTCGCGCCTGTGGGCGGGACCCTTTTTCATGTGGAGCCGGAAGGAGTCAACCGAGCGGACGCAGAAAAAAAGTGAGAGGGGCCTCCTTTTTCCTCATTTGCTCAGTATCACAGGCTCGGCATCATAGTTTCCAGAGGTAACCCGTTCCCAGAAGGTGTTTCGATCCATCTGCCATTCAGGCCCGAAGGCCATGTTGAAGAATCCGCCCAGCCGCAAAAAGAGTTTCCGCCACCCGGAACAGTTGTCCAGCGACAGGACGTCTTCCAGAAATGGGACGATCTCTCCCATTTTCTCCTTCGGGATATAGGCCCTGGCACCCATCTCGATGGATTTTCTGAGGGCGCGAACCGAAAGGACGTGCGCGGTCAACATGACCGTCGGAAACCCCAGGAAAACAGAGGTGTTCAGCAGATCGAATCCCCGAACGCCCATAATGTCCAGGATGACGAGATCGTAGGACCAGGACCGGAGCAATTGGTACCCGGTCTCATAGTCGGTGGCCTTGTCAAGAACGAGTCGCTCAAAGTCCTCGAATTGTTCCGCCAGGCTTTCCAGGACATCCGGTTCATCATCAACTGCCAGTATATGCTTGTCGTTCAAAATGCTCACGGTTCAACTCTTGTCCTTGTCAGGCGGAAGTTTGATCCGCTTGAAGACCACATCATTCATGCGCTGGGGTGTGACCACACGCTGGGAAAGGAGTTCGCGGGCACCGGTCTTGAATGCCTCCTCGTCATCGTAGAAATGCGTGCCCTCGACAACTTTGAGGTCGGGGTAGTCCTTGCGAATGGTATCAAGAAAGGCTTCCTTGAAAGGGCAGAGCTGAACAAGGCAGGAACTGAGATGGAGTGAATCAATGCCGTAGTCCACCAGGGCCTGGACTTTTTGCCATATGCGGTCCGTCCCCACACCGGTGGGACATCCGCCACAGTGGATGATACCCAACAAATCCATCGGTTCCCCCTCGGGATAGTCCTTGAACAACCCCTGTCTGCTGCGAAGGTTCCCCAGGCAGCCTATCATGACACAATTCATTTCGTTGGTAACGCTTTCACATGCCAATATCCCCACCTTGGCCATATTGCTCCTCCACAAAAATAGATTGTCTGTTTACGTCAGCCACCGCTTTCTGCGCTTGTAAAACTTGGCGTCACGGAAGCTCCTCTTGGTACCCATCTCCGTGAGGCCCAGGTAGAACATCTTGACGTCTTCGTTTTCCTTGAGCTTGTCCACAGAGTCATCCAGGACGATCTTGCCGTTCTCCATCACATAACCGTGCTCGGCAATGGACAGCGCCAAACGCGCATTCTGTTCCACCAGCAGGATGGTCATCCTCTGTTCTTCGTTGAGACGTTTTATGATGCCGAAAATCTCAGCCACCAGGATGGGACTCAGACCAAGAGAGGGTTCATCCAACATCATCAGGCGGGTGCGGGCCATCAAGGCCCGCCCGATAACCAGCATCTGTTGTTCCCCGCCGGAAAGGTAACCGGCCAGGTTGTTCTGCCGCGCCTTGAGATATGGGAAATAGTGAAACACCATGTCATAACGTTCTCTGATTTCACTTCGTTTCTTTCGCGTTCGCGTTGCGGCAATCAGGTTCTCGTGAACGGTCAGGTTTTCGAAAACGCACCGACCTTCCATGACCTGGAAGATACCCAATCTGACGATGGCTTCGGGTTCCATTCCGTCGATGCGATGACCCATGAATTCGATGGTACCATCGGTCACCTCCCCTTCTTCCACCTTTAAGAGACCCGAAATGGCCTTGAGCGTGGTCGTCTTCCCTGCCCCGTTTGCACCCAAAAGGGCAACGATCTGGCCCTCATGAACCTCAAGGGACATGCCTTTTAGAACCAGGATAACGTCGTCGTAAATCACTTCTATGTTGTTTACAGTGAGCATGGATAGCCTCTATTCCGGACTTTTTCATTGTTTCATCAGGGTGCGTCCAACGAAGTTGTCTATTTCACCCGAGTTCAGGAGCAGAACCTGAGAATCTTTTTCAGATGCTTTCTCATGGTGCACTTGGCAAGGGCTAACGCAATGGACGGCTATTTGGGGTTTATGCCTCCAGAAGCCCTCGCGCTTTTCTATTGCATACCTCTAAATCTCAAATAGGCGTCCATCCCCTCCGGTGTGTTTAGAAAGCGTCTGAAAAAGACTGTCAGGTTCGGTTCTACTTCCTTACTCATCGGCTTTCAATCATAATTCTCACTGATCAACCGTCAATCGTCAATTCCTTTATTTTCTCCTGCAAGACAAATCGCTGGATCTTGCCTCCTTCGCTCCTGGGTATCCGGTCCACAAATGCGATCCAGCGCGGGTATTTGTAAGTGGCAATCCTGTCTTTGACAAATGCCTTGATTTCCGCGTCCAGTTCTTCAGACGGTGAATAACCCGCCCTCAACACCACGAATGCGTAGGGCTTGATGAGATCATCCCTGTCCTGATAGCCCACCACTGCGCTTTCCGCAACCGCACCGTGCTGGTTGAGCGTATCTTCCACCTCTTCGGGAGCCAACCATTTCCCGCCCACACGGAGCATGTCATCGCTCCTCCCGCGAAAATAGTAAAAGCCATCCTCATCCACCATGTAGCGATCACCGGTTACAAACCACCCACCCAGCATGTTTCGTTTGCTCTCATCCCTCCGGTTCCAGTAAGCGGAGGCGATGGACCCGCCCCTGACCTGGAGATTGCCTATCCGGCCTTTCTCCACCGGCCTACCATCATCATCCAAAAGCCTGGCTTCGTAACCGGGTACGACCTTTCCCGTACTGCCGGGTTTGACTTCACCGAAGAAATTGCTAAGGAAGATGTGGCAGATCTCCGTAGACCCGGTTCCATCCAATATTTCCACGCCGAACGCTTCCTTGAAGCGGTGATAGACATCCGGCGAAAGAATTTCCGCCGATGAAATGCAGGCCCTGAGCCCCGTTAGCGGAGTCAATTCCTTCCCCTCCTTGCGGCAGGCCTTTTTGTAGTCTGCAAGTCCACCCAGGAGGGTGGGAACGGTAAAAAAAAGCGTGGGACGGAACCTGACCAGGTCATCGTAAACGAGATCGGCAAGGGGCCGATGGCTGGTCAGGATGGTCGTGCCCCCCACCGCAAAGGGGAAATACGCGCTGTTCCCGAGCCCGTAAGCAAAAAACAGGAAGGAGCCCATGACCCGATCGTCCCCGGTCATGTTCAACACACCCTTGGCATAGGCCTCGGAACAGTAGACCGGGTGGCTGTGGTGATGGACGGCACCCATCAACCTCTCCGGGTTCCTCCCGCTGTACAACCAGAACGCCACGTCATCGGGCGAGATCTCGACCGCCTCAAACCGGTCCGATGCCCGACTCATGAGATCATCGTAGGAAAGATGTGTGTGGTTCTCTCCGGAAACCACAACGATACTCCGCAGAAATCGGGTCTGGTCAAGGATCTTTTCTATCTCAGGCAGGAAGACCGAATCCACTACAAGGACGCGGGCGCGGCTGTCATTGATCACATGGAGAAAATCATTTGCCTTCATCAGGATGTTGGTCGGTATGGCAACGGCTCCCAACTTGATGGCACCGTAAAAACAGAAGATCATCTCGGGCGAATCCCTGAGCAGGAGCATGACCCGGTTTTCCATTTCCACGCCCAGCCCGGCCAGCATATTTGCCGCGCGGTTCACGTTCTGGAGCAGTTGAAGGTAGGTATAGGTCTGATCCCCTGAGAGGATGGCAGCCTTTTCACCCCTGCCCTCCTCCACGTTGCGGTCGATCAAATAACGGGCAACATTGAATTTATCGGGTAGATTCAATTGGATCATGCGGCACCTCTTGATCGGATTGACGATTGCCGATCAAGCGGACAATCGGCAATCGTCAAACAACAAGGGTTACTATTTCCCGAAGTAATCCCAATCCCTCGGCAGCTGGACCCAACCGCTGACATCCACCATCTTGCCGCCCTTGATCTCATAGATCTTGGCCGCCATGCTTGCCCGATGGTCCGTGGATGTGAAGGTGAGCGCGGGTGCCAGTCCTCCCGTATCGAAGCCCTTGAACTTCTCAAATGCAGTGCGTATACCGGCAGGGGTTAAATTGCCGGCCTTGTCCGCCGTCTTGAGGGCCTCGGTCACGCTGAGGATATTCACCCAGCCTTCCACGTAAACGTTGGTTCCCGTTTCTCCGGGATGCCATTTTTCATGGCTCTCCACCACCTTTTTCATGCCCGGAACAGGCGCGCCGTATGGGGCGATGGGGTGTACGCCGTAGGTTCCCTCGGCCGCCCCGCCGCTCAGGGTGATCAGGCTTTCCTCAAAATTCCGGATGTTGGAAACAAACTTGGTCCTGAGTCCCAGCGATTTTGCGTTTTTGAGGATAACCGCCCCGTTCATGGCAGTGGAGGTAATGTAGGCAAAATCGGGGTCATACCGGTTCATGTTGGTCAGTTGCACCGTGGCATCCTTGGTGGGCCAGTTGATGACCTGATCCGGTCCCACCTCAACGCCGATCTTCTTTGCATAGTCCTTGCTAGATTCAAGGATACACCGACCATAGGTGTTATCGGGATATAGGTAACAGATCTTGGGCTTGCGACTGTTGTCTTTCCAGTTATCCTTGACCCACTTCAGCGCAATACGCGCCATGGCATTGTAGGAAGGAGAAACATAGAAACTGAATGGAAACTTTGCAGGATCCTGAAATACGGCGATGAAAGAGGCGGCAATTGTGGCTACGCCGTCTGCAACGATCTTTTTTGCCAACGTCATGGTGGTGCCGGTAGACTGAATATAAAGGCCCAGCACCTTCTCAGAGTCGACGAGACGATTGTATCCGGCCACCCCGCGTGGGACCTTGTAGCCATCGTCTATGACGATCAGTTTGAGATTTTTTCCATTGATCCCCCCATGCTCGTTGACCCAGCGCATGGCATCCAACTGGCCCTTGACCTGGTTTTTGCCCCAGTCCGAAGTGGGACCGGAAAGATCGATCAGGACACCCCACTTGATCTCATCGGCTGCGACAACGCTGTTGACACCCGGCCCCAAGGCCAGGACCATGGCAACGACCACTATGGCAAATCCGATTGTCCATTTTTTCATGATTTTTTCCTCCCTTCCTGTTTAAGATGAACGGCCTGGTGAGAATTCCTCCTCTTCCTTTCCCGTCCTCCTCTCTCCTGAGGACGCTATTGAAACTTCCAACGAAGTCGTTTTTTCATCCGGGTCCAAGGAAGCGGATCTGAGAATCTTTTTCATGTGCTTTCTCATAGTGCACTTGGCAACTCACTTCTACATGGACGACTATTTGGGGTTCACGCCTCCCAAACCCTACGCGTTTTTGTGGCGTAACTCTGAACCCCAAATCGGCGTCCATCCCCTCCGGAGTGATTAGAAAGCATTTGAAAAAGATTGTCAGGTTCGGTTCCCTTCGTTGCTCATAGGCTCCCGCTTGCGGCGTAAACCAGCTTCCAACGAAGTCATCAATAAGAAAACGGCCACAATTTCCAGTAGGCACGAATCGTGCGCCACCGTGCGGCAAGGCCGTCAGGTTCGAAAATGAGGAAAAACACGATCACAAAACCGAAGACGATCTCCCTGATAGAGACAAACCAGGTGATATGATCGGGAAACGTCGAGTTCAGATAAGTGGTCACCACCTCAAGGACCCTTTCCAGGATAAACCAGAATGCCACACCGAAGATCCCCCCGGTAATGTGTCCCAAACCCCCGATGATGCACATGGCAAGGTAGTCGATGGATTGGTGGATGGTAAAAGATTCATGGGTGATCACCTCCAGGTACTGTGCCAGCAACGCCCCGGCTATGCCGGCGAAAAAGGAGGCGACTGCAAAAGACATCAGGCGGTACTTGAAAAGATTCACCCCGATCACCTCTGCGGCCAGATACCTGTCCCGAATGGCCACAAAGGCCCGTCCCGATCGAGAGCGAACAATATTCTTGATCACCATGGTGGCGGCCACGGCAAGGATGAACGTCAGGTAGTAGAGGTGAAAGTGGTTATTGAAGTGAAACGGCCCAATGGTTCCCGGGTCTACGTACAACCCCTCCACACCGCCTGTCAGGCTGTCCCAGCGCCGGATGGTGAACTCTATGATAAACTGGGCCGCAATGGTGGCCATGGCAAGATAAAGACCACGCAGCCTAAGAGACGGAATACCGAAAACCATGCCCACAAGAGCGGTTACAAAACCGGCAGCGGGTAAGGCTGCCAGAAAGGGCACACCTGCCCGGCCAATGAGAATGGAGCAGGTGTAGGCACCCACACCCAGGAAAGCGGCATGACCCAGTGATATCTGCCCTGTGAACCCGGTGAGGAGGTTGAGGCCATGGCAGGCAATAATCGCAATACCGGCCTCAACCATGATGGACATCATGTACTTGGAACCAACCAGGGGGAACAGAATGCAGGCCAACAAAAAAGCAATGAGCCAGACCTTCGCAAACCAGGTCTGGAAGATGCTTTCATCACTGCGATATTTCTCGTGGAACAAACCGGCCGGCATAACCTAAGGTCCCATGAATTTTCCAGATTAATCAGATACCCGGTATTTTCTCCATGAAACAGGTCTCTCACCCATTCCCATTTTCTCCTTCCATTTTTCATTCAAGATGATACCAAGGCGGCAAGGAGTGGGCGACGGAGGCGTACAGTAACTGTACGTCGAGGAGCCGACGACGCAGCCAACGCAGGTAGCGGTTGAATGCAAAATGGAATCAGACACGCTCAATCTCCTCTATCCCGAACAGCCCATAGGGCTTGACCATCAGGACCAGGACCAGGACCATAAAGGGGAACACCTCGTTTATGGCGGGTATGTATGGGTCCAGATACCCGGCGGAAAGGAATTCCAGAACGCCCACGATAAGGCCTCCGATGATAGCTCCCAAAATACTGTCCAGCCCCCCGAAGATCACAGCAGGCAATACCTTGAGACCGATATAGCTCAGATCCACGCCCACGCCTCCGATATTGCCCACAAGGATGCCCCCTATGGAGGAAACCACGGCGGCGATACACCAGCTGATGGCAAAGACCCGTTTCACTGAAATGCCCATACTCTGGGAGGCCGTCTGATGGTCGGCAACGGCTCTCATGAAAATGCCCGTGCGTGCGTATTTAAAAAAAACGGCAAAAAAGCTCAGCAAAATAACAGAGATCCCCATGCTCCAGACATAGAGATAAGTGAGCTTGACGCCGAACAGATCAATGGGTTCTTCGGGAAATATGTTGAATTGCCTGATATCATTACCCCAAAGCATGATCACCGCACCCCTCAGTATGTAGGTGAGGCCCAAGGTCACCATGATTACTGAAATGATGGGTTCTCCGATTAATGGTCTGAGGACAAGGCGTTCAACGGCAAGACCCAGGAAGACGGAAAAGGCCATGGTGATCAGGAAGGAGACAAAAAAGTTGAGCCCGAAATCCAGGGTCATGGAGAGGCACACATAGGCCCCCACCATAAGGAACTCGCCCTGGGCTAGGTTCAGGATAGAGGTGGATTTGTAAATCAGGACGAAGCCAAGGGCCACCAGCGCGTAGATGGAGCCCATGGAAAGCCCGGACAGAAAAAACTGCATGAAAAACAGGAATTCGCCTCCCACCCTACATCCCCCCTCTGAACCTTCTGAAGAAGCCTTTCTTTTTAAGCAGATCCTGATAGGCCTCTTCGGGTTTCATCGCTCGAATCGTCAGGTTTGTCCGTAGGAGGGCAGTCTTGCCGTCCTGATATCGGATGACGGTTTCAATGGACATCTCCTCCACATCACTGTAAAGGCCTGCGATCTCCTTCTCATATTTCTTGTTGATAAATGCGCGGCGTATCTTTCTGGTACGGGTCAGCTCTTCATCATCCGGGTCTAGTTCTTTGTAGAGAAGGAGAAATTTGGCGATCCTGGCCTTCTCGGGCAGGGTGGCATTCACCCGTACCACCTCCCGTTCAATCAGGTCGTAAACCTCGGGTTTTGCGGCCAGATCGGAATAGGTGGTATAGCTGATCCTGTTCTCTTCGGCCCATTTGCCCACATGCTTGAAATCGATGCAGATCATGGCGGTCACATATTCCCGGGCATGTCCAAGCACAACGGCTTCTACAATATAGGGGCAGAACTTCAGCTTGTTCTCAATGAACATGGGTGAAAACCGAGCTCCCCCCTTAAGGTGCATCAGGTCCTTTACCCGGTCGATAATCACCAGATGCCCTTCAGGGGTAAAGTAACCCGCATCACCGGAATGAAGCCATCCATCGATTAGGGTTTCCCTGGTGGCCTCCTCATTCTTGAGATAACCCTGAAAAAGGCCGGGGCCGGATGAGATGACCTCTCCTACGCCCTCTTTATCAGGCTCGAATATGGATATCCTGGCCGAAGGAACAGGGATGCCGACCGAATCAAAATTAATGTCGCCGTCATGGTGTATTGTGGAATACCCGGCCACCTCCGTCTGTCCGTAGATCTGCTTCAGATTGATGCCGAGTGCGTGAAAAAAGCGAAACACGTCAGGGCCGAGGGCCGCGCCGCCGGTCATGGCCGTCCGGACCCTTGAGAAACCCAGGCGATCCCGCAGGGCCCTGAACATGGCTGCATAGGCGAGCCGGTAGATGACTCTCCAGACAAGGGGAGGACGCTTTTTTTCAAACTTGAAATCGGCCCAGCGATATCCAATGGGGAGGCACAGTTCGTAGATAAGTTTCTTGAAAAAGGAGGCGTCCAGGTGTTTGACCATGACCTGGCGTGAAAGGCCCTCCCACATGGGCGGTCCCGCCACCACCAGGCTGGGGGCGATCTCGTAAAGATCGGCCATGGAGGTTTCCGATTCCTCCGGGAAATTCACAGTGTAGCCGGAATAGAGTGCGGAAAAGACACTCATGGTCTGTTCCACGATCCATGGGAGGGGGATAAAGGAAAGAAACTGGTCATTGGGATTCTTGGGATCCACTTCATTCAGAGAGGCGACCATACTCAGGATATTACGGTAGGTCAGGAGGGTTCCTTTCGGATTTCCAGTCGTTCCTGACGTATAACAGATCGTGGCCAGGTCTTCTTCCCTGATGGCCGTGACGTTCTGATCAAAAAGATCCGGCTGTTGCTTGCCGATCTCCCGGCCCAATCGCTCAACCTCGAAAAAATCAATCAGGATCTCGTCTTCGTAATCCCATAAGCCTTTGGGATCCGTGTAAATGATCTTCCTGACGCGGGAAAGCTTTTCCTTGAGATCCAGGATCTTGTCCACCTGTTCCTGATCTTCCGCCACGATCATCGTGGCTTCCGAATGATCGATAATATAGGCGACCTCACTGAGGATAGAGTCCTTGAAAATGCCGAACGGCACGCCCCGGGCCGCCTGTGCGCCCAGCTCGGCGTAGACCCATTCCGGACGGTTCCCCCCGATGATGCCCAGTGTTTCTCCCGGGTTCAATCCGAGGGATATCAGGCCAAGGGAAAAATCGCGCACATGATCCAGATATTTGCTCCAGGTCACGGACTGCCAGATGCCGAATTCCTTTTCACGCAGTGCCACCCTTGAATCGCCGAATCGATCCGCATTCCTGATAAGGAGCGAAGGGAGGGTCAGGGCCGTTTTATTAGTTTGGGAATCGGCTGAATCCATATTATACCATTCATAGACGGGAATAGGCTTTTTCATCTTCCCCGAGGTAGGCACTGACTACTTGAGGATTGCCTTGTATTTCCTCGGGAGGACCCTCGGCAATTTTTCTTCCGAATTCCAGGACGCAGACACGATCTGAAATATCCATGACAACGCCCATATCATGCTCAACGAGAACGATACTGACCCCCCACATGCTGTTCACATTGATGACAAATCGGGCCATGTCTTCGGTCTCCTCAAGATTCATCCCGGCCATGGGTTCATCCAAAAGGAGCACCTCCGGACGCATGGCCAAGGCCCTGGCAAGTTCCACCCTTTTCTGGAGACCGTAAGGGAGGGTACCGACCACCTGTTTCCGAATGGCCTCAATCTCCAGGAGATCAATAATTTTTTCTTCGATCTCCTTTCTGAGTTCCAGTTCTTCCCGGAGGGTTCGACCATAATAGAACATATCGGAAAATATCCCTGATTTGAGGAAAGTGTGACGTCCCAATTTGATGTTGTCCAGAACCGTCATGCCCTTAAAGAGTTCTATATTTTGAAAGGTACGGGAAATGCCCCGTCTGGCAATGGTGTGGGTGGGCACGCCGGTGATGTCTTCCCCCTTATAAACTATCCTGCCTTTCTGGGGGTTGTAGAACCGGCTGATACAATTGAGGAGACAGGTTTTCCCTGCGCCATTGGGGCCGATGATGGCAAAAATCTCACCCTGTATCATTCGGGTGCTGATCCCGTTCAGTGCCGTCACACCACCGAAGGACAATGACAGACCCTCAATTTCTATGATGACCTTATCGTCCATAGACTACTTACTCGCAGAATACGATGATATGAATGGTGGTTAAGAGACGAACAGAAACGTTTATGACTGGCTGTCATCAAAAAATAATATAATTATAGGTGGGGTATGGTTTTCATGTCAAGGACAAACCCTTTCAAGGGCGGGATATGTCCGACTACTTCATGCTGCCTTGACATGGTCGTATAGGTGCTTAGTATAGAAAGAAAGATAGCATACTATCAGTGAAACATCAAAATAACGGATAATCATGCCCGCAAAAGACTATTACAAGACATTGGGAGTATCAAAATCTGCGACCGCTGCTGAGATCAAAAAGGCTTACCGGAAACTGGCCTTGAAGTACCATCCGGACCACAACAAGGATGACAAATCCGCCGAGACCCGCTTCAAGGAAATCAGCGAGGCATACGCCGTCCTCAGCGATACGGAAAAGCGGAAACAGTATGACACCTTCGGCGCCGAGGGTTTCCAGAATCGCTTCAGTCAGGAAGATATTTTCCGTGGCTTCGATTTTGGCACCATCTTCAAAGAGTTTGGATTTGGTGGGGGCAGATCTGAAAATATTTTCAGTCATATCTTCGGTGGAGGGCCGGGTGGTCCCGGCCGCACCCAATTCCGGACAACAGGTGGTTCGCCTTTTCAGGGTTTTCAGGGACAACCCATGGGCATGAGAGGGCAGGACCTGGTCTATGAGCTTTCCGTCACGCTGGAGGATGTGGCCAACGGGGCACAAAAACTCATCGTCTACGACCTTGGGGGCCGAGAGCAGAGGGTCTCCGTGAAGATCCCAAAGGGGATCCGCACAGGGAAAAAACTGCGTCTTTCGGGGAAAGGGCAACCCGGCATTCAGGGGGGGCCGCCTGGAGATCTTTTTGTCCAGGTGAATATCCTGGGCCACAATGTGTTCAACCGAAAGGATGACGATCTTCATCTCAGGCGGGAAATCAGATACTCGGAGGCTATTCAGGGAACCGAAATCGAAGTCCCATCCATTGATCAAAAGCTCTTGAAATTGAAGATTCCGGCGGGTACTCAGAATGGGGCCAAATTTCGAATGAGAGGGTACGGTCTTCCCCGCATGGGAAAAAGCGATCGGGGTGATCAATATGTGGAAATCCGCGTGTCCGTTACAAAAAAATTAAACCAGGAACAGAAAGATCTGGTGAAATTGATGGCGGAATCAGGATTGTAGTAGGTATGAAAGCGCTGTGTATTTTTTCCGGCAGGCTCGACAGCATGCTCGCTTCTCAGTTGATCAGGGCCCAGGGCGTCGAAGTCCTGGTTGCGCTTCAGGGAAAGGGCCTTTACCGGGCAGGCCTCGTAACAGGGATCGGGACAATCGGGCCCTACGCAACGGTAACCGTTCTTGACGAAGACCAGGCCCCGTTTGGCCACATGAACCCCGTACCGGCATAACGCGACGCACTTCCCGCAGGCAATGCAGTCGGGCGTCCTGTGCAGCCGGTATTTTCCAATGGGGTTCCTGAACCGGGAGGGTGTTTCTCTTACCTCCGGAAATCTC
>CAYOIU010000031.1:0-20263 GCA_964404085.1 uncultured Desulfobacteraceae bacterium
AACGGATATGCTTGGCGGGAAGGGTTTGCCGAATGGCTGCCCATCTCCCAGGTCGATGAGTTGAGCCCCAAGTCTTCGCCGGCGCCGGGACCCCCGCCTCCCGCTGCCGGAAGGGCCGACGAAATAGAATTCAAGATTGTCGGGAAGGAGATGCAGTTTGTGGAAGTGGAGCTGGATCCGGGTGAGAGTGCCGTGGCAGAGGCCGGTGCGATGATGTACAAGGACAGTGGCGTCAAGATGGAAACCATCTTCGGTGACGCATCGGCGGGGAGTACCGGCGGAGGTTTCATGGACAAGTTGCTCGGGGCTGGGAAACGTTTGCTCACGGGGGAGAGCCTTTTTATGACGGTCTTTACACACACCGGACAGGGGAAGGCGCATGTAGCCTTTGGCGCACCCTATCCGGGCAACATCATCCCGGTGCCCCTCCCCACGGTGGGAGGCAGTCTGGTTTGTCAGAAAGACAGTTTTCTTTGTGCGGCGAAAGGGGTGTCAATCGGAATCTATCTGCAGAAAAAGATCCTGACAGGGCTTTTCGGCGGTGAGGGCTTTATCATGCAGAAACTGGACGGCGACGGCATGATCTTCATACACGCGGGAGGGACGGTGGTGGAACGACAGCTTGAACCGGGGGAGGTCCTGCATGTGGATACCGGCTGCGTCGTGGCGTTTGAACCCACCGTTGAGTTTGAAATCCAGCAGGCCGGCGGCATCAAGACCGCTCTCTTCGGGGGTGAAGGACTCTTTTTCGCCACCATGAGAGGGCCGGGGAAGATCTGGCTGCAGTCTCTGCCATTTTCCCGGCTGGCCGGTAGGATGCTCCAGGCGGCACCTGAAAGGGGCGGCGGCAAGGGCGAAGGTTCGATCCTGGGTTCGCTGGGGAATCTCATTGACGGGGATTAGGATTGATGACTTTTTGCGAAGTCATCACGTTCCTCACAGACTTTTCTCCAGCCGGGCCCGGGCCAGGAAAAGGGAGGAAATGGTCTTACTGTCCTGGATTGCGCCCGCCTCGATCATCTCAAAGGCCTTTTCCATGGGAATTTGGTGGACATTGAGAATCTCATCGGGGTCCAGTTTCTGCTCGGCCGGATCGAGTTCGGTGGCCAGAAATATGTGGATTCTTTCGTCTGAATAGCCCGGAACCGGTATGATCTCTCCAAGTTTTTCCCATCGGCCGGCAGAGTAACCAATTTCCTCGATGAGTTCTCGTTTGGCACATTCCAGAGGCTTCTCTTTCGGATTGAGGGTGCCGGCGGGAATCTCCCAGAGAAAATCCCCAACCGCATGACGGTACTGTCGCACGAGAATCAGAGAATTGTCTTGTGCAAGGGGCACCATTGCGGCTGCTCCGGGATGGCGGATGAGATCGAGATCGGCGGTTGTGCCGTTGGAAAGGGTGACTTTTTCTCTCACCAGCCTGAAGACCCTTCCCCGATGCAGCGTGGATTTTTCGATGACTTTCATTGGCACGGGTTTCTCTGCTCCAATATCTGAGATCTTAGATCAGCCCCGGGTGATGCCTGATTTCTTCTTCCGCCTTGTCGGCATCCGGGCTGTTGTGAAGCACGATATTTTGAAGATGATAGAGGCTGTCGGGATCTATGGTCGTAAACTTAATCGCGACCTGCCGGGAATCCGTACGAACGACTTCTCCTTCAACCCGGATAACCGTGCTGCTGTCCGCCCCTGGTAGATAGATGGCGACCCGGCAGGGAGACCCCACTTCCGGGTTGGACGCCATGGGCAGGAGGCATCCACCGATGCTGAGATCATTGATATGAGGTGCCTCTAAAGTCTGCTCTCCGACAGTCAATTTCGCACGCGAGTCAAAGATAACGCGTGAAAAACGCCTTTTTTCTGCGTCCATGTTTGGGCCCTCCAGGTTTCGGTATGCCGGTTGTTACCCCTTGCTGGGTTCTTTCCCGTAAAGCGCCCTCCTTTCTTCATCGGTGACTTCCGTTGGAATCACCCGGGCCTTCTCCCTGTCATAAAAGACACGGTTTCTTCCATTTGCCTTGGCGTCCAATAGAAAGCGGTCTGTCCGCTTGATAAATTGATTTACAGAAAGCATACGCCGTCCGCTGTAAACATCGACGCCGAAGCTGGCCGTAACAGAGACTCTCTTGTCATCTAGTGCGACGGGGTTCTCCGCCAGCGATGTTCTCAGGCGCTCGGCCGCCTGAACGGCATGCACGAGCCTGGTCGCAGGGAGGATGACCGTAAACTCCTCGCCCCCGAATCGGCAGGGAATATCGATCCGGCGGATATTCTGGAGCGTGACTTTGCTCACCCGCTTGAGGACCTTGTTCCCGGCCTCATGGCCGAAGGTGTCGTTGACTCGCTTGAAATGGTCCAGGTCAAACATGAGGAGCCCCGTGGGAAGCCCCGAACGTCTCGTACGCTCCAGTTCTCTGGAGAGAGCAGCCATGAGATAACGGAAGTTGAAAAGTTGGGTGAGAGGGTCCTGGTCGGAAAGTTCCTGAAGCCGATTGCACTCACGGCGTAGTCTATTGAGTTCCTCGAGTACAGGGCATCCGGCTTTTTCTACCGGGCAGGACTCCTGCATATCGGATAGTTTATCCGGAGCAAATTCCTCTATTCTAGGTTCAGATTCCATGGTGGCCTCTGTTGAAATCCCAGACATCACGCCCGCTTGTCACCATTAGCAGAGTTCGCGAGAGAATTCAACAGGATTGAAAAAGTCTTCATCAAAACTCCAGATTGCCGCTACCGAGTTCTTGGTATGGTCGGGAGCTACTTTCCTCGGCGTTCTTCCTTTTTCCATCTGGATTTCAATATCATGAGCGCGATGAATGCGCCTGCCAGAATAAGGGTAGATACGAACTGGGTTACCGTCATCCCGGTATGGAAGAACATCCCCCGGTCGTCTCCCCTGAAACGTTCGATAAGCAATCGACTGAAACTGTGGAGCAACAGGTACCATATGAATACCCGGCCTGTGTAGGATCTTTTTCTGTGGAGAAAAAGGAGTATCCCAAAGATGGCAAAACCGCTGACTGCATGATAGATTTCGGTGGGGTGCAGGGGTTGGTGCAGGGGGGCCAGGGCCCGGGGATCGGTAAAGATCACGGCCCATGGTACGTGCGTCGGTTTTCCATAGCAACATCCGGCCATGAAGCAGCCGATCCTGCCGAAACCCTGACCCAGTGCCGCTGCCGGGGCCCAGATGTCCGCCAGTCTCAGGAGGGCCAGATTGTGTCGCCTTGCGTACCAGACAATGGCCGCAACGGCGCAGATAGCCCCACCCGAAAAAACCAGACCGCCGTTCCATATCTCAAAAATTCCCCAGGGGTGCCTGGAATAATGGGACAAATTCATGAGTACATAGAGCAGCCTTGACCCCAGGACCGCAGAAAAAAGGATGATGAACCCCATGTCCAGGACCTGCTGGGGGCTGATCCCCTGCTGCCGCCCGAGTTTTGTAGCAACCCAAAGGCCGAGAAGGAAACCAAGGGCCACGAACAGGCCATAGGTGTGTAATGTGAAAGGCCCTATGGAGAAGAGTTGGGGATGCATGGGGCACTCAAGCCCGCGTCCTGCTCTTGAAAATCAGGTAAGAGGCCACCCAGATCGTCCCGACTGTGATGGCCGAGTCTGCAAGGTTGAACGCAGGCCAGTGGTGTGTTCCCAGATGGAAATCCAGAAAATCAATAACGGATCCAAGGCGTACCCTGTCCAAAAGATTGCCGATGGCCCCTCCCAGGATCAAACCGAGTCCAAAGGTGATGCCCGCTTCGTTTTGCTTCAGATGGCGAACCCAATAGAGGAGAACCGCGATGGCCGCAAGCGTCGCCAGAGCCAGAAAGTAGAATCCGAAAGCACCGTGATTGCGATTCATAATACCGAATGCCATGCCCCGATTGTGAACGAGGATCAGGTTGAACAGCCCCTTTATCACCGGGGTGGATTCGTAGGGTTGAAAGGCATTTGTGACGACCCATTTTGAAATCTGATCCAGGACGAAAACAGTCAGGGCGGGCCATATGAGCAGGTGGTCTTTTTTTTTCAACGTTCCGCTTGCTCCATTTCCCCCAGGGCCTTGAGGCAGCGTTTGCAGAGGGTTATGTGTTCGGTATCTTCCCCCACAGTAGGATCATGGATCCAGCACCGTTCACATTTAGGAGCATCGGAGGCGGCCACCCTGATATTCAGGCCTGGGATCAATTCGCTCTCAATCCCCCCTTCCAGATCCCCGCCCTTCAGCAAGTCCACGGATGAGACGATAAATATGGATCTGAGCTGGTCCTTGTAAGGGGCGAGTTTGTCGAAGATTTCCGGTGGAAGAGCGAGTTTGACGGATGCGTCCAGTGAATGGCCGATCTTCTTGTCCTTCCTTGCCAGCTCCAGCGCCCGGGACGTCTCTTTTCTCACAGCGATAATTTCCTCCCAACGGGCGGAAAGCTCCGGATCTCTGAGCGCTTCGCTTGGGGGGACGAAACATTCGGAATGAACGCTGGGAGAGCGTCCATCCCCATCCATATACTGCCAGATTTCTTCGGCAGTAAAGGAAAGAACCGGGGCCATCAACCTTACCAGAACCTCGAGGATTTCGCGCATGGCCGTCTGGGCGGAACGTCTTGCCAACGATCGCGGCGGGGACGTGTAGAGCCGGTCCTTGATGATATCCAGATAAAAAGACGAAAGATCGAGTACACAGAAATTATGCAGATTGTGGTAGACCAGATGAAATTCAAACTGCTCGTAGGCCTTCTGGATCCTCTCCGAGAGTTCCTGGAGTCGATTCAGGGCCCAGCGGTCCAGTTCGTGGAGGTCCGGGTAGGGGACGGTGTCCTCTGCCGGATCGAATCCATTGAGATTGCCGAGGAGGTATCTGCATGTGTTCCGTATTCGCCGGTAGGCCTCCGTCAATCGCTGGAGGATCTCTTTGGAAAGCCTGATGTTGTCCCTGTAGTCCTCGCCTGCCACCCACAGTCGGAGGATCTCCGCCCCGTAGTTTTTGATGAGATCCCCGGGTGCAATAACATTTCCGGCGGATTTGTGCATGGCCTTGCCCGCACCATCCACGACAAAACCATGGGTAAGAACATGGTGATAGGGGGCCTCGTTTCTTGTCCCGACTGAACACAAAAGAGAGCTGTGAAACCAGCCACGGTGCTGATCGCTGCCTTCCAGATAGAGGTCCGCAGGACTGTCCAGGTAGCCGCGTTTTTCCATGACGGCCGCATAACTCACACCGGAATCGAACCACACGTCCAGGATATCGGTTTCCTTTTGAAACGCTTTGGACCCGCATTGGGGACATGTCGTGCCCGGGGGTACGAGTTTTTCCTCAGGTTCGGTGAACCAGATGTCAGCACCGGATTCTTCCACCATGTGGCTCACGTGGTCTATGATTTCCTCGGATACGACCACCTCCCCGCACTCCCTGCAGAAGAACACCGTAATGGGTACACCCCACGCCCTTTGACGGGAGATGCACCAATCGGGACGATTGGCGATCATCTGGAAGATGCGTTCCCGCCCCCAGGAGGGGATCCAGGAGACCTTTTGAATGGCGTCCAGGGTCTTTTTTCGCAGGCCGTTTTTTTCCATGGAAATGAACCACTGTTCCGTGGATCGGAAGATGACGGGTTTTTTGCAGCGCCAGCAATGGGGATATTCGTGTGAAATATCCTGTTGCTTGAGGAGCACGCCCATCTCTTGGAGTTTTTCGTTGACGGACTTGTTGGCTTCAAAAACATTGAGCCCTGAAAAATACTCGACTTCCGGCACAAAGCAGCCCTGATCGTCCACCGGAGAATAGGCTTCCAGCCCATATTTGAGTCCGGTCTCGTAATCCTCACGTCCGTGTCCAGGTGCCGTGTGTACGCAGCCTGTCCCGGCGTCGAGAGTGACGTAATCGGCAAGAACGATCACGGAGGGCCTGTTGTAGATGGGATGGCGTGCTTCGAGATTCTCCAGTTGTGTTCCCCTGAATCTTGCTTTTACCTCATAGGATGAAATGGAGAAATCGTTCATGCAGATTTCCAGCAGTTCTTCTGCCAGGATAAGGACTTCATTGTTGCCCGTTTCCACGGCCACATATTCGAAGTCGGGATGAACGGCTATGGCCAGATTGGCCGGCAAGGTCCATGGGGTGGTCGTCCATATGGCCACGGAGACGTCCTTGCCCTTCAGTTGCTCCGAAATCGCTGTGGGGTCTGAGGTCAGGGGAAACTTGACAAAGATGGAAGGCGAGGTGTGATCCTTATACTCCACCTCAGCTTCCGCGAGGGCGGTCTGGCAGGAGATGCACCAATAGATGGGTTTCTTGCTCCTCACGAGACTCCCGTTCAGGGCAAATTTCCCGAATTCCCTCACTATGGTTGCCTCATAGGGGTAATTCATGGTCAGATAGGGATTCTCCCACTCCCCCAGCACGCCGAGGCGCTTGAACTCATTCCGTTGAATGTCCAGGTATTTTTCTGCGTATTCGCGGCAATAACCCCTGATCTCCGCCTGGGACATGTCGGCCTTTTTCGGCCCCAGTTCCTTGTCCACCTGGTGTTCGATGGGGAGCCCGTGACAATCCCAACCGGGAACGTATGGGGCATCGAAGCCGGCCATCTGTTTGGATTTGATAACGATATCTTTAAGGATCTTGTTGAAGGCCGTTCCCATGTGGATATGGCCGTTGGCGTAGGGCGGGCCATCGTGCAACATGTAGCGCTTTCTACCCTGTGACGATTCCCGAATACGTTGGTAAATACGCTCATTTTCCCATTTTTCGAGTATTTCCGGCTCTTTTTTCAACAGATTGGCCTTCATGGGGAAGGCTGTTTTGGGCAGATTGAGCGTTTGCTTGAAATCCATGAAAGGTGCCTCCTAGCAGCAAAATTATGAGCGATGACGTTACCAAACGGGCTTCGTGAAGTCAAATCCATAATGATCTCTCAAAAAACCGTGTTTCCCGACGAACAAAGAGTCAGGGGAATATTCTGTTGACACAAGCCCCCGGAGACATTATTTAGATACCTTGTGCGCTGTGGATCGGCATGCCCCCCGGTTTCCGCCACCGGGGCCGGGAGATCTTCACGAAACACCAATGGAAGTGGAGGAAATTGGGATGAAAAAAATCAGGTTTTTTGCCATTCTGACATGTTGCGTTTTACTGGCCGGTTGTGCAGCGCCCCTGGTTTTTTTCGGCGCCGGGACGGCTGCAGGCGTTGCAGGATTCAAATATTACGAAGGTGCCCTGATCGTCACTTACAAAGCACCCTACATTGACACGTGGGATGCAACGAACAAGGCTTTCAGAGATCTTCGGCTGACGGTGGAGAGCGCCAAACATGACCTTACCGAAGGCAAGGTGGTGGCCAAAAGAGCAGACGGCAAGCGGGTCGTCGCGGTTCTCAAGTATGTTTCCGGCAATGAGACGGAAGCGAAGATCCGGGTGGGCACTTTGGGAGACAAGAAGGCGTCGGGGACCATCGCGGAACAGATTCGAAAAAACCTTTTGGGAAAGTAGAAGATAGAATTCAGGTTTCGATTCCCAGACGATCCATCATCTCCCGGGCAAACCTGATGATGTAAAGACTCTGGGGTTCAGAACAGTACCCCTGGCAGGTGCACTGCATCCCTTTCAGGCTGCGCAAAAAGCATTCGAGCTTCACCCAGTCTCGACCCAGTTCAACAGCAAAGACATGGGGCCGGCAATCCCGGTGTTTCACCTGCGTTTCATCAAGCAGATCCTCCGGTATTCGCGACCAGTAGACTTTTTCCAGGTTGGAGGAAATCGCGACTTTCTTCAAATATGCGTGGATTTTTTCCATTCCGAAGGCATCTATTTCATTGATCAGATATGCCCTCATGGCCTGCCCTGCTCTAGATCGCGATCTATTTTTCTTCCTGCCCAGAAGGCATCCAGAACGGAAAAAAGCCACACAGCAACAAAGGCCCCGAGGATAATGCAAAGGGTTGACAGATCCTGTTCCCTGAACCTGTCGATGACAGTTTCACCTCCACTACCCGTGATCTGTGTGGTTGTGAATACGGACTTGAAGAGGTCATAAAGTGCGATGGCACCCCAGACAAACAGGAAGAGAACAACCAAAAGGATACAGGAGCCCTTTTTCAATTGCTGATTTAGAATTTGACCCAGCCCCGGAATGACCAGGGCTGAACACAGGAGAGAAACAAAGGCATTTTTCATAGTCGTTATCCTTTACAGAGCCATCTTAATTTGGCCTGCGGAAATTGTCAATCCGGTCTGCAGACTCAAGATCCACCCTTTCGTACCAAAGGTCACGAATAATGGAAGAATTGAAGAAAAAAGTTCAAGTCAACATTCCCTTTACCATGCTGTGGGATTCTTATCTCGAACGGATCCTGGAGGAAAGGCTGAATCCTGAAATCGGCCTGGATGCAGCAGCATTGGAAAACTTCGGCCAGGACGAATTCAGGAGCGTTGCTGAAAAACTCCGTGAACGGGGATTGCTCGTGACCCTCCACGGACCGTATATGGACCTCTCTTCGGGGTCTCCTGATCCGGATGTATGGGATCTGACCCGACGGCGATACGACCAGGTTGCGGAACTCGTACCCTTTTTCAGGCCCAGATCGGTGGTGTGCCACGCCGGATTCGAGGCGAGACGCTATGGTTTTCTTGGGGAAGCTTGGTATCAAAAGAGCCTGGAAATGTGGTCGTGGCTTGCACGTCGGCTGGATGATGCAGGGACCAAACTGATGCTCGAAAATGTCTTTGAAGAGGACCCTGAAGATCTAAAACCCCTGTTTGATCATTTGGATCCGGAGAAAGTGGGCTTTTGCCTGGACGTGGGACATTGTTCCGCTTTCAGCTTGGCATCGTTCGAAAGCTGGATCCGTTGCCTCGGTCCCTATCTTGGTCAACTCCATTTGCACGATAATCATGGGAAAAAAGATGATCACCTTTGTCTGGGAAGGGGCAATATTGATTTTAGGCGGATTTTTTCCTTGTTGGTGGAAACGCTGAAGAGACCACCCATTGTGACACTGGAGCCTCACAGGGAGGAGGACGTGTGGCCCACTTTTGCCTATTTTGCAAAGGTATGGCCCTGGTAGAACCCCCAATCATCAGCTATTTATCATTGAATTTTTTGGGCGGGTTCTATAATGTTACGTCGACTAAGCGGTAATGTTGCCGCCGTTGTTCTATCAAAAGTGCCGTTTTCTAAGGAGCAAGCTTGAATGAACGAGATCATGGAGCACCCCTTTGCCAAGTCTGTCTCAGCCACGGAAAAATGCAAAAGACTCAGGGAGGCGGTATATCCGGAGGACAGCCTGGCTATACTCATCGAAGCGGATCCGGATGCCATGTCCAGTGCCATGGCGCTGAAGCGCTTTTTCTGGCGAAAGGTTCAACGGGTTGAAATTTTTCATATCAATACCATCCAACGCCCCGACAATCTCGCCATGATCAACCTCCTTAGGGTCGATCAAAGACCTGCCTCAAAGCTCCGCCTCAAAGCATTCGACAAACTGGCGGTCATAGATTCCCAGCCCAGCCACCACGAGGCTTTTTCAGATTTGTCTTTTGATATCATCATTGATCACCACCCTGTCGATCCTGCTTCCAAGGCCGCTTTTGTGGACATCAAGGAAGAATACGGGGCCAATGCAAGCATGATGACCGAGTATCTCAAGGCCGCCGGTATCAAGCCTTCGCCGAAACTCGCAACGGCCCTTTTTTATGGCATAAAAACGGATACGGACAACTTTGCAAGGAAATCTCTCCCCAATGATATCAACGCATTCAGATATCTTTACCGTTTCGCAAATCTCAATATCATCAAGAAGATCGAAACTTCCGAGATCAAGCGACAGTCACTGGATTCTTTCAGGAGTGCCTTTGAAAACGTCACGTTTGTCCGTGACAGGGCCTTTGTCTACATGGGCCGTGTGAGCAACCCGGATACTCTTGTGCTCATCGCGGATTTCTTTATGAAGCTGGCTGAGACCACGTGGAGTATTGTGTCGGGGGTCTATGAGGGAAAGCTGGTGGTGATCCTGAGAAACGCAGGTTTCAGGGGTAATGCAGGAAAGATCGCCCAGCGGCTTTTTGGGGTCTGGGGAGGAAAGGCAGGTGGACATTCAGGGGCGGCCAGGGCGGAAATACCCCTCGAGGAAATTCCCGGGGTGGAGAATGGGACGGCTGACGTGGAAAGCTGCTTTTTGAAACAGGTTAGGAAATGGCGTTAGGAGAAGGGTTTTGAGCAATCACAGGACGATGCAGATCAGCGATAAATTGGTCGAAGATGTCAAGGACCTGGTTCAGGAAGAAAACCACAGTGCCCTTCGCAGAATTGTGGATGATATGCGACCCGCGGATGTGGCGGACCTGGTGGAACACCTGGATGATGAGGAACGGCTTTTCGTCTTCGAGCTGTTTGAACCGGAAAATGCGGGGGATGTTCTGGTTGAAATCGAGCCCCCGTTTCAGGGTCGTATTCTGGAGGACCTGGACAACAAGGCCATATCGGAAATTGTGGAGGAAATGGATTCCGATGACGCGGCTGACCTGGTTGGGGATCTCCCGGCCGATCGGGCCAGAGAGATCATCAAGACCCTCACGGAAGATGTCTCCCAGGACCTGGAAAAACTGCTCCCATACCCCGAAGACACCGCCGGGGGGATCATGGGCCTGGAATTCGTGGCAATCAACGCCGAGGCCACGGTCAGCGACGCCGTCAGAATGATCCGGGAAAAGAGGGAGGAGGTGGAAAACCTCTATCACATCTGGGTGGTGGATGACTATAAAAGGCTTGTGGGCGTCATTTCTCTGAAAGACCTGGTCCTGGAACCCCCGGAACGAAAGATCAAGGACATCATGAATCCGGAAGTGATCTCCGTAACGGCTCACACGGATCAGGAAGAGGTGGTGCACCTGGTCAAGAAATACGACTTGGTCAACATCCCGGTGGTTGACGAGCAGCACCGTCTGGTGGGGCGTGTTACCCATGACGATATCATTGATGTCATTGAAGACGAAGTGGATGAAGATATTTCACTCATGGCTGGGGTCATTAACCAGGACATCACGGAGGATTCACCTCTGAAAATTTCGAGAGCGCGGCTTCCCTGGCTCATTGGCGGTCTTCTGGGCGAGATTGTCTCAGCGCTGGTGATCAGCCGGTTTGAAGGCTCGCTCGAAAAGATTATCGCCCTGTCCTTTTTCTTCCCGGTCATCATGGCCATGGGCGGCAGCACGGGCAACCAGGCCGCCACCGTAGTGGTCAGGGGGCTTGCCACTGGGGACATCAGCCTCTTGAAAATCGGCAAAAGGTTGCTCGTTGAGATGAAGGTGGCCGTGTTCAACGGCATGATATGCGGAGTATTGCTCGGTTTGATCGTTGGATACTGGGTGTCTGATTTTCGGATGGGATCGGTCGTTGGGGTGGCCCTGGTCGTCATTATCCTTAACGCCAGCTTTCTTGGTGCTTCCGTACCCCTTGCACTGAAAAAACTCAATTTTGATCCGGCTCTGGGCACGGTCCCCTTTGTGGCCACCTCCAATGACATCATGGGCCTCCTTATCTACCTGGGCTTTATCACCTCCTATCTGAGATTCATGGGCTGACCCTCAGGTTTTCTCCTGCGCCACGGTGAACAAGACGACTTCGTTGGAAGCTCGTTTATGCCGCGAGCGGCAGCCTATGAGCAACGAATGGGAACCGAACATGACAATCTTTTTCATGTGCTTTCTAAACACTCCGGAGGGGATGGACGGTTATTCGGGGTTTAGCGATACGTAATAGAAACGCGTAAGGCTTGGGAAGGGTAAACCCCAAATAGCCGTCCATGTAGAAGTGCGTTGCCAAGTGCACTTTGAGAAAGCACATGAAAAAGATTGTCATGTTCGGTTCCTTAAACGCGTTCAATCAAACGACATCGTTATAAGAGCAGGTGAACGGCTTATTTACGATTCGATAAATTAAAGGAGAACATTTAAGATGCTGTATGAAAAGGAAGCTCTCCGTTACCACAGGGAACCAAAGCCCGGGAAGATTGAGGTGGTACCTCTCAAGCCCTGTGTATCACAATCTGATCTCAGCCTGGCCTATACGCCGGGTGTGGCAGTCCCGTGTTTGAAGATCCTGGAAGATGAAGCCCTTTCCTTTGAGTACACTTCGCGCGGACACCTGGTGGGTGTCGTCACGAACGGAACGGCGGTTCTGGGCCTCGGAAACATCGGACCCTTGGCAGGAAAGCCCGTCATGGAAGGAAAGGCGGTGCTCTTCAAGCGTTTCGCGGATCTGGATGTTTTTGATATCGAGATCAATACGGAAGATCCGGACGAATTCATCCGGGCCGTCAGGTTGCTGGAACCCACTTTCGGCGGTATCAATCTTGAGGATATCAAGGCTCCGGATTGCTTTTACATAGAGGAAGAACTCAAACGACAGATGTCCATCCCGGTCTTTCACGATGACCAGCACGGAACGGCCATCATTTCAGGGGCAGGGCTCCTAAACGCCGTGGAGTTGACTGGTCGCAAGATGGAAAATCTTCGGATGGTCATCAACGGGGCGGGCGCCGCTGCGGTGGCCTGCGCGAGGATGCAGCTTCAACTGGGGGTTCAAAAAAATCATCTCATGATGCTCGATTCAAGGGGCCTGATTTACAAGGGGCGCGTGGAAGGCATGAACCCCATCAAGGAGTCGTTTGCTGTTGAGACGCCTTTGCGCACTCTGGAGGAGGCCGTTGAAGGTGCGGATGTTCTGATGGGGTTGTCGGTCAAGGGGGCCTTTACACCCGATCTGATCAGGCGCATGGCCGAAAGACCGATCATTTTCGCCCTGGCCAACCCGGATCCCGAAATAGACTATTTTGAAGCCAAGGCAGCCAGGCCGGATGCCATCGTGGCAACGGGACGATCCGACTATCCCAATCAGGTGAACAACGTCCTGGGCTTCCCGTCTATTTTTCGCGGCGCCTTGGATACCCGGGCCACCGGCATCAACGAGGCCATGAAGGTGGCGGCGGTAAAGGCCCTTGCAGATCTGGCCAGAGAGGATGTGCCGGATTCGGTGGTGCGGGCCTACGGGGGGCATCCCATACAGTTCGGACCCGAATACATTATCCCGAAAGCCCTGGATTCCCGGGTTCTCCTGAAGGTCGCACCGGCGGTTGCCAAGGCCGCGGAGGAGAGCGGCGTGGCGAGGATATCCCTGCCGGAAAAGGATCAATATGCTCAGCATCTGGAGAGCATCCTCGGGCCTGAGCGGGAGATCATGCGGAAAATCATCAACAGGGCGAGACACAATCCCATGAAGATCGTGCTGCCGGAGGGAGACCATCCCGTCATTCTCCGTGCTGCGCACCAGGCTGTTCGTGAAGGGATCGCACAACCGGTGCTCCTGGGGGATGAGCAGGTAATAAGGGATCTGGCAGGGGAACTCCACATCCCCATGGAGGGGATTGAAATTCTGGACAACCGAAATAGTGCCCTCTACGATGACTTTGCCGATAAACTGTTTCAGATGAGGAGCCGTAAAGGCTGGTCTCTGGATGAGACAAGGCTGCAGCTGCATAACCGGTACGTCTTCGGGGCCATGCTGGTGCACGAAGGGATGGTCGACGGGCAGATCCATGGCATCAGTCGATCCTATCCTGACGCCATTCGTCCCGTGCTCCAGGTAATCCCCCGCGGTAAAGGTGTTTCAAAGGTAGCCGGCGTCTATCTAATGATCTTCAGGGACCGCACCCTTCTCTTTGCCGATGCCACAGTCAATTTCCATCCGAGCACTGAGGATCTCGCGGAGATAGCCATGCTGACGGCTGATATGGCCGGCTTTTTTGACATCCAGCCCAGGGTGGCCATGCTCTCCTTCTCCAACTTCGGCAGTACTCCGCATCCGGATGCAGACCGCGTGCGGCGAGCAGTTGAACATGTGCATGCCCGGCGACCTGAGCTGTTGATCGACGGAGAGATGCAGGCGGACACGGCCGTGGTTGGGGATATTCTTTTGGGAGAGTATCCTTTCAACCGTTTGGGCGGAACGGCAAATGTGCTCATATTTCCTGACCTTTCTTCAGGAAACATGGCCTACAAGCTCCTGGACAGGCTCGGGGGCGCCAAGGCCGTGGGCCCGTTGCTGATGGGGATCAGCAAACCTTTCAACGTACTCCAGCGTGGCACGGATATGGAAAATGTCCTCAATGTCATGGCCATTACGGTCACGCAGGCGCAAGAATTAGGTGCCTGAGAAGATTTTGTCCCGTCCCTGACCAAAGTCCTTATGTCATCTGCTTACTGAGGCGCATTGATCAAGTACGGGAGGGCCAGTGCAGTCCTTTCCGAAGGGAATATATTTTTCCTCAGCTTTTATCACGGCGCAAATATTCTGCCAGGGCTCCCCAGCCTGGATATTTCCCATGTCATTCCAAACGAACATGGTCCGATGCGCCTGTCCGGTGCATTATTAACCAGGCCATCACTACTAAGCGATTTCGGCGTTACCGATATTCCCTTTCGGAAACGATTCCACTGCCTCTCCCTTTAGCGACGCGGCAGTTTGCAGAAGATAAGCAAGATGGCGATAGAAATGATGGCTTCGTAAGAAGCTATCATCGTGCCCACGGACGGGCACGCAAATCAATGGGGTGTTTTTGCCCATTGATTTGTAAGAAAACCGAAAATCGCGCTTTTCGGTTTCCGTGAGTAAAAAGTCCAAGGACGGACTTTTTACAATCTATCAATAAGAACGCGGGGATCTTTTTTCAGGGCACGAAAACGCATCTTTGCTTTTAGGTCGCATATTGATGAAGCGGGCGGCCGGCGCGCTTGTACCGCTCTCCACTGAACAGTACCTGGAGACAAAAGAACTGGAGAAGGTCACCCGGACGCCTTGCTTAGCAACTCAGATCGAGACAAGAATAAGCCCTCGTACCTGAAAAAATACCGCCGTGGCCCTGACCACGGTCCTAGATAAAGATATAAAGAAAAAAAGAAAATATAAATTAAAAAATATTAATAAAAGAATGTAATATTTTTTTATTGATATCTTTATATCTTTATGGTAAGCGTCAATTCATGGAGAAAAAGGTCTTTTCAACCCAGGTCAAAAACAACCTCCTTAAAGAGTTCAAAAAACTCGCTATCGATCTCGAACGTCCCATAAACGACGTCCTTGAGGAAGCCATGCGGGAACTCTTGAGAAAATACGGAAAAAAGTGGCGCATGCAATGAAGCACCTCAACATTCTCAGCTAATGGACGCATGGGAAGACAACATGGAATCCGGGGAAGAAATTGACCAATTTTCAAAGCTTCCATTAACCTCTTAAAGCGGGGAGATGAAAAATGACATCGGATCTTTCAAATGAGAATGGAAAGATGATATCCGGGGATAATCAATATATCCTGGCGGACATTGCCTTCTACCTTTCCGCAGCCCGTTCCGTCTTTGCCGGTTCCTTCACCTATCAGAGGGAGTTTCAGGGTGGCGCAATCGGGGATAACCGCCTGGGTGGTCTGCGCGAGAAAGCCCTTGAGAGGATAGACAAACTTCTGCTGGAAGAATTGATTTCCTATCTCCGGGACGAACCGGCGATGAAGCCTTTTTCAGATTCAAAAGAACAATTGAAGGATGTGGCGGAAAGGCTCCTCAAAACCGAGATCATGGAAGAAAAGCAGGAGGAACGGAACTACTACCTCAAGGCAAGAATGGTGGGAGATCTCGAATCGCTCAAGGGTGCTTCAGACGTGCTGGAGGAATTGGAAAACAAGGTAAAGGCGCTTGAAAACGCGGAACATAGAGCTGCAGAGGTTATTGAAGAAATAGAGAGTCTAAAGAAGGAAATAGAGGTGGCCAAAGTCAGAATACGGCTTTCCGAAGAGGAACTGGAACCTGAAATCGAGGAAAAAGAATCCGAAATTGAGTTTGAGGAAAAAGAACCTGAGCCTGAGATTGAGGAAAAGGATTCCCCGCTCACGGAACTGGAAAAAGGGAATGCGTTTTATAAAAACGGGGAGTTTGATCATGCACTTGAAGCCTATGCCAGGGCCATGGAACTGGACGACTCCTATCTTCAGGCCTTTGTCAACAGGGGGATCGTCTATCTGAGGACCGGGGACCATGACAACGCGATCCGGGATTTCAACCGGGCGCTGGAACTGAAGCCTGAGAGCGCATTTTCCCACATCAATCGCGGGAGTGCCTATATTATGGGTGGCGACACTGAAAAGGCCATCGAAGATTTCAGCAGGGCCATCGATCTGATGCCTGAATCCGCGGAAGCCCATTACAACAGAGGAATCGCCCTGTTGAGACAGGGCGAGGCCTATCAGACGGCCCATGAAGACCTGACCCGGTTTATCCGGCTTCATCCGGAGGAATTCAAGGGGTATTTGAACAGGGGCGTAACGCTGTCCCACATGGGAGATCACGAAGCCGCACTGCAGGATTATGACCAGGCGATTCAATTGGATCCATCGGACGCTTCGGCTTATTTCAACCGTGGGAACAGCCGACTTAAGCTGGGAAATGCCTCCGACGCCATAGAGGACTATTCGCGGGCGCTGAGTCTGAACGCCGAGGAGAGGGATGCATTTTACAACAGGGGTTTTGCATTCGTCCAGGCGGGAGAGATGGAGAAGGCACTGGACGATTTCACCAGCGCCATTGATCTGAATCCTTTAGAGACAGAGGCGTACCTGAGGAGAGGGTGGATTTACGCCCAAACGGGGAATGCGCCTCTTGCGGAAGAAGACTGGAAAGAGGCCTATCGGCTTGGAGATGAAAACGCCCAAACCTATCTCGATAGATATGGTTATGGGCAGGGCGGGAACCCCGATCTCATCACGTGAGCAACGAAGAGGAGCCGAACCTGAGACTCTTTTTCAGACCCTTTCTAACCACTTCGGAGGGGATGGACATCCATTTGGGGTTTAGCGGTATAAAAGAGTGCCGCGTTGGGTTTGGGAGGCGTAAACCCCAAAGAGCCGTCCATGTCGGAGTCCGTGCCAAGTGCACTATGAGAAAGGGTCCGAAAAAGAGTCTCACGACCGGCTCCTTTGCTCCGGCGGATGAGATGACACGTATGGAGAGCCAGGTGAACGGGATGTTCCTGATGCGGCGTCATTTCGGCCCTGGAATCCCGCCCTGGGCGGGAGAAGGGCCGAAATCCGCAGCGACCGGAGTCATGGACGACGGAGGGAGCGTAGCTTCCGGAATACGCCGTTTGCCTGGCTCTTTGGAGCAACGACATCTTTGGAAGCTCATTATCCTTCTGAGATGAACTTACGTCAAAGGAAGCTGTACCTCTCGACGTTGATGATCTGGGCCTTCTCCCTGTTCTGCCTCTGTTTTTCCTGCAGCGCAATTAAGACCGGTTACAGGGTCACCAAGGGAACGGTGAAAACCACCTACAAGATCACAAAAGGGACTGCAAAAGTGGCCATTGGAACGGGTAAGGTGGTCTATAAAGTGGGAAAATTCACCTTTCACGTGGTCATGGCACCCCTTTCCTGGCCATTGACCCGGTCCATCGATTCCATCAATGACCTGCCCCCAAAGGAGGCCATCAGGAAAGGTCAGGTCAAGAGGTCACCTTATGTCATTAATGGCAGGAGGTATGTGCCGTTTTCCATGGAAAAAGCTGCCGAATACCATGAAAAGGGGCTCGCTTCCTGGTACGGCAATGAGACTTTCAAAAAAAAAGGTGGACATATGACCGCCAATGGGGAAGCATTTAATCCGGATGGCCTCAACGCTGCGCACAAGTATCTGCCTTTGCCCAGTTATGTGCGTGTGACAAATCTTGAAAATGGTAGAAAGATTATCGTGAGGGTCAATGACCGGGGCCCTTTTGTCGGCGGGAGGATCATCGATCTGAGCGCAGGGGCGGCCAGAAAACTGGGCTACTTCAGAAAGGGAACGGCAAGGGTGCTCGTTGAAGTTGTTCAAGTGGAGAGTTGAGGTGGCGGGAGGTGTGGAATTTGAGAGCCCTCAAGCCGGTGAAGATCTGCGCCGATTCATTGCATCCTGGAACGGCGGCAAAAACCCGGTTAAGGACGTTTTCTTGAGGACCAAGGCGGTCCTTCTTGAATTCCCGGAGACCCGGCTTGATTTCCATTGCCGGCCGGGGGTGAGCTATTCCCTTCGGGCCTCAAGTGTTGCCGGGACATCGAGCCGCCTTTTTGCCTTGGTTGATGTGGTGGACGACGATCCTGAAAACCGGTGGCTTTCAGTCTGCTTTTACGCGGACGCTGTGACCGATCCCGATGAAAAGGGGAACCTGATCCCCGGAGGAATACTGGGGGAGGACGGGCATTGCTTTGACGTTTTCGATGAGGACGCGTCATTGCTCCCTTATCTGGAAGCCCGAATCAGGGAAGCCCATGAACATGCCGGGGAGGGATGAAAATCGAAAAAGGAAAGGGAAAAATGAAAGGATATGTGCAGGTTTATACGGGTGACGGGAAGGGCAAGACAACCGCTGCATTGGGACTCGCCGTGCGTGCGGCCGGTGCGGGACTGAAGACGTTCATTGCCCAGTTTGTGAAGGGAATGAAATACTGCGAGCTGGACTGTCTGGGGAGGTTGTCGGATTCCATTACGATCAAACAGTACGGCCGGGACTGCTTCATCTACAGGGAACCCGAAAAAGAAGACATTCGTGCCGCGCGTGAAGGGCTGGCTGAGGTCAGGGAGGTGATGCTTTCGGGAGCATATGACCTTGTCATCCTGGACGAGGCGAACATCGCGACCTATTACCGGCTTTTTTCCGTGGAGGATCTGCTCGATTTCATCGCGGCCAGACCGGAAGGGATCGAACTGGTCATTACAGGCAGAAAGGCGGACCCCCGGATCATCGAGGCCGCCGATCTGGTCACGGAGATGAAAGAAATCAAGCACTATTATCAGCAAGGGGTCCAGGCACGGGATGGGATCGAAAAGTAGGGTAAACGCTGTTACTTGGAGATCTTTTTCAAGATCCTCCTGGCCTCTTTAGCCCCTTCGGAATTGGGGGAAAGACGCACGACCGCCTGGAGCGCTTTCCTGGCTTTTTCCTCGTCTCCTGCCCTGTAATAGGCGAGGCCGAGGTGGTAGAGAATATGGGGCTCCCGGGGCAGAAGCTGTGAAGCCCCTTCAAGTTCGGGGAGGGCCTTTTTCAATTCATCCCGTTTGTAATGGATCCAGCCGAGCACATCCATGGCATAGGGGCTTTTGGGTGCCAGCTCTCTGGCCTTCATCGCCAGTTCAAGGGCCTCGTCAAGGCTTTCTTTTTTCCCTGAAAGGATCATGGCCAGCTTCATGCGCACAACGGGAGATTCCGGATCGATCCCTATGGCCTTTTTGTAGGATTGTACGGCCTTTTGTTCACCCTTTTTCCTCATGTAGGCGTCTCCCAGGGCAACGTACGCCGGAGCGTATTGTGGGTCTATCTTTATGGCGTCATTGAAGTTGGTGATAGCGTTTCCAAGCTCACCGGTCTTCAAATAAAGCCGGCCCAAGCCCATGTGGCCTGCAAAGATATGAGGATCGATCCCAATGAGGCTGTTGAAGGAGCGAACAGCCTCTTTGACTTTTCTCTGGGCGGATTCTGCAAGGGCCCTGAAATACCACGCAAAACGATCCCTCCTGTAGGATTTTATCAGCGTATCGCTGATCTGAATCGTTTTTCCGTACCAACCGTTGAAGAAAAAGAGGACCATCAGGTTTCTTTCCCTGGCAAAGCAATCCCTGTTCTTTGCTTGCGGGACATGGAAAACTGCATCCTTTTTGAGCCCGGGCATCAACCCTGCGGCCCCTTTCATCTTCTCCAGGTATCTCGGCTTGTCCCCTTTGGCCAGAAGGATGTGGGCGGATAGATAGTCCACAAGAGGAGGGGGTTCCCCTCCGGAACTCGCCAGCCTTAAACCGCCGAGGGCCGTGGCGTGGTTTCCCCGGAGCTGTTCGATAATGGTGAGAGGGACGAAGCTCTTTCCCATGTCCGGGTTGATGAAGATGGCTCTCTTAAACTGCTGTTCGGCCTTGTCATACATGCCGAGCGCCAGGTAGCACATGCCGGCATAGTGGTGGGCCAAAGGTGATCCCCGCCGCTTGTACAGGTAGGTCTGGAGGTTTTTCAGCGCTGCGTCTTTTCTTTCCAGGTTGATCTGTGCCGCGGCCTTGATATAGAATGCTTCGGGCACATCTTTGTACACCCCTATGAGCTTGTCCGAGAGCTTGATGGCCTCCTGATAACTGCCCTCGGTGAGGAGGAGCATGCCCCGCTTGAGAAAATCCTGTTTTACACCGGGCGTGTAATAGAGC
>CAYOIU010000032.1:0-20069 GCA_964404085.1 uncultured Desulfobacteraceae bacterium
GACGGTTATTTGGGGTTTAGCGGTACGCAGTAGTGAGCGCATGGGTTTAGGAGGTCTAAACCCCAAATAGCCGTCCATGTAGAAGTGAGTTGCCAAGTGCACTATGAGAAAGCACATGAAAAAGATTCTCAGATTCGCTTCTTCATACGCGTTTGGTAACGGGACTTCGTTAGAAGCTGGTTTATACCACTTTGCGGCATCCTATGAGCAACGAACTTAATTAATGCTATGAGTTCCTTGGAAGTCATCATCGTGCCCGGGGACGGACTTTTTAGGATTCCATCAAACGAAAAGGAAAAGAAAGATATCTTAAGGGAGGTGTTGGCATGACAGAGACATTCTTGGAAAAGATTCACTGGCTGGGACATGACGGGTTTCGCATCGACGGCACCAGGACGGTCTATTTTGATCCCTACAAGATCGAAGGGGGTCCGGTCGCGGACCTCATCCTTATCTCCCACGATCACTTTGATCACTGCTCGCCTGAGGATCTGGCCAAGATCCAGGATGAGAATTCAGTGATTATCACCGAAAAGGACTCGGCAAGGAAAATCCAAGGTGATGTCCGCGTGTTGAAGCCGGGCCAGGAGGAGAACGTGGGAGACATCGCTATAAGAGCGGTCCCGTCCTACAACACCGACAAAGAGTTCCATCCCCGAAAAAACGGGTGGCTGGGCTTTATCGTGGATATGGATGGATACAAGATCTACCATGCCGGGGATACGGACTTTATTCCGGAAATGAAGGACATGGATGTGGATATCGCACTCCTGCCGGTGTCGGGAACCTACGTCATGACATCTGCCCAGGCCATCGAGGCCGCGAAGGCCATCCGCCCGAGTTGGGCCATTCCCATGCACTATGGTGCCATTGTCGGGGATAAAGAAGATGCCTTCTCTTTTCAGAAGGGACTTGAGGGCATCGTGAAGGTGAAAATTCTCGAAAGGGAATAAGGGATTCAGCCGATGGCGTCCGGCAGGTCGAGGTAGTACTTACCTTCCACCTGTTTTCCACGTTTCAGACAGCCCATGGCGTATATCCGACATTTTCTTCGAAGTTCATCCATGAGCGCCTGTTGCTGTGGTGGATGGAGGCCCTTCTGGCCCAGCAGTTTTACCATGGACCTGATTCTGAAACGGTCCATTCCGGGGAAGCGGGCGGAGAGTTGATCAGGATGGCCTCCGGTCTTTACGACCAGCGGCTGCCTGAGCAGCTGTATGGGAAAGCGGGAAGCGATGCGGAGCCACAGGTCGTAATCTTCGCATGCAGGCAGAGACTCGTCGAAGAGCCCGATTTCCTCCAGCAGAGACCGTTTCAGGATCACGGCGGAGGGGCTGACAAGACACCTCTTGAGGGAGGGTTCAAAAATCTCGCCGGAAGGCTTCAGGTGTTTTTCCCGGGGATTGACCCGCCGTCCGTGCCGAATCCAGATTTCCTCGGTCTGACAGGCGCGAATCTCGGGAGCTCTCCGAAGGAAATCCATTTGACGCGCCAGCTTTTCCGGCAGCCAGTAATCATCGGAGTCCAGAAAAGCCAGATACGGGGCCGTGCCGGCCCTGATGCCGGTATTCCTTGCCGCGGATACCCCCCGATTGGAGCCATGGGCCAGGCACTTTATCCTTCCGGAAAAGACCTCCAGACCATCCAGGGTCCCATCAGTGGAACCATCGTCCACAACCACCACTTCATAGTCTTCAAACGTCTGGAAGAGTACCGATGAAACGGCTCTTTTGACCCACTTCGCCCTGTTGAAGGTGGGTATGATTACGCTGACCAGAGCCATGGGAGATAAACCCAGAGGAGGGCAAGGGCCCCTGCCAAAAGGAAATTGCACTCCAGCAGGGCCTCAAAGGTGAGTCCTGGATAGATCCATTGCTTTTCATAGGCAGAGAGGCAAAGGTAGAGGCCCAGGACACACAGGAGTAGGAGGTAAGAGAGGGGTATCATCCAGTGAAACAGTGGACCGATCACGAGGATGAGGCCGGACAAAAGAAGGGCACATTGGATGATCTTCGAGGTCTTTTTCAGGCCCAGGGTGATGGGAAGCGTTTCTTTGCCCACGATGAGATCACCTTGGAGCTGCAGGATGTCAAAAAGTCCTGATCTCGCATAACTCAAAAGAAAAACCATCGAAGAGCTGCTCAAAACCAAAGACCAGTTGAAAGGGTTTGTGCCGAGGGCGGGCAGAACGGCGATGACAGCCACCCACGCAAGGGATTCCGAGAGGGTCTTTGAACCGGGGATATCCTTGATCTTGGTATAGGGATAGTATTTCTGAAGTGCTGACGGGATAAGCGGGACGCTGTAGACCATCCCAAGAACGCTGAAAGCAGCAAGGGAAAAGAAGACCATTTTTCCCATTGCGTAGGCCAGAAAAAGGGCAAGCACAATGGCGCACAAACCACTCAGGGAGAGTAGGAGATGGTGCTTCCTGTAAAAGGCGGCCCTCTCCGGATCGTTATAGACACTCGCCCCTTTGTCGAGAAATCGATTCAACACATGCATGGCGAAAATGTAAAGAAAAGTCATGGCCGGATAAGAGGCCCCGGGCGTCTTTCCCGAAAGCGCTAAGGAGGCATAGGAAAGGGAGGCGGCACCGGCGCCGACAACCAGGTTGCTCAGCAGGAAGAATTTAGAGATCTTTCTTATCCTGGGCATGAGGCGATTTTCCCTGGAACTCTGGATGTCTTCGATCTTCTTGACCACATTCTTGATCATCCAGCTGGGTGTCGAGGCCCCGGCGGTCACTCCAACGGTCCCCATGCCGGAAAGCCTGTGGGGCTCAAGGTCCTTCTCCGTCTCTATGTGAAACGTGGGAAGACCTGCCGCCTGGGATATCTGAACCAGTCTCCGTGTATTTCCACTGTGATACCCGCCCACCACGATCATTCCGTCAACCTGGGTCGCAAGGGATCTGACCTCGTTCTGGCGGTGGTGGGTAGCATCACAGATCGTCTCGAATACCTGTGTCCCGGGGAATCGCTTTAGGATTTCCAAGGCAATCTCTTCATAAACCTGTTCATCCTGGGTGGTCTGCGCAACGACGAAAATCGGCAGGTCATCCGGCAGGCTTTTAATGTCTTCGACACTGTTGATGACATAGACAGGGCCTTCGCTGTATCCCTGTAGACCGATCACTTCCGGATGCTCCCTGTCCCCGACGATGACAGCCGCCATTCCCTTTTTGCTGTTGTAGCGGATAATAGCCTGGACACGCGCCACTCTCGGGCAGGTGCCGTCGATGATCCTGAGGGGAGACTCCTTGAGGATCTGCCGCTGTTGGGGGGGGATGCCGTGGGCCCGAATGACCACATTTCCATGGTCAATATTGTCCACGACCTCAACAGAGCGAACCCCTTTTTTCTTTAAAAGATCAAGAACTTGAATGTTGTGTATGAGAGGGCCGAAGGTATAGATAGGGTCCTCGGACCGGTTGGCTTCTGCAAGCACCAGTTCCATGGCACGGCGTACGCCCATGCAGAAGCCCGCGGTGGTGGCCAGCTTGACCTTCACGATTCCAATTTTCCCAGATCGCCGAAAAAGGCATCCATCGTTGAAACAAGCGAGTCAAAGTCCTTGATGCGGGTAATGTCGCCACGGAACCCACTGCTGTGCGGGAGACCTTTTGAGTAACGGATGAGGAGACCTCGCATCATTCTGGCGGCCGCCCTCTCACCCTTCAGGCAGGAAAGATGACGAAAGTGCTCCATGATAAGGGCCTTGCGTTCAGCCGGGGTGGGACTATGTGGTGTCAAGCCCGCCTCCAGTGCAATAATTTGTTTGAATATCCATGGGTTACCTATGGCTCCGCGTCCGATCATGACACCGTCACATCCGGTTTGTTCCCTCATTTTCAGGGCGAGGGAGGGCTCAAATACATCGCCGTTGCCGACAACGGGTATGCGGAGGGCATCTTTTACCTTCCGGATGAGTCCCCAATCCGCCTTGCCCGAATATCCCTGGGAGGGAAATCTTGGATGAAGGACCAGCCCATCGGCTCCACTGTCCTCGATCAACCTGGCTATATGGAGTGTGTCCGGGGAATCCGAACGCCACCCCGAACGGATCTTTGCAGTCAAGGGGCGAGGGCAGGCCTTTCGGACGGCGGAGATGACGGCTCTTATCTTTTCAGGGGCCCGGAGCAGCGCCGCACCCGCCCCGGTCTTGACCACCTTTTTTACAGGACAGCCCATGTTGATGTCAATAACATCGGCGCCACTGTCAGCGGCAATCCGGGCGGCGTCGGCCATGGATTCCGGTTCCGAGCCGAAGATCTGCACGGATAAGGGCTTTTCTGCAATATCGCTTAGCAGATAGGTAAGGGTCTTTTTTTTCCCCAGAACGAGACCCTTGGCGCTGATCATTTCCGTGGTCACCAGTCCCGCACCCATCTTCTTGACCATCATTCGAAACGGCAGGTTGGTAATGCCTGCCAATGGCGCCATAATGAGCCGGTTTTCCAATTGAAGGGACCCGATCTTCAGCACACTTGTTCTCCCGCGGAATGCAGCCCCTGAGCGGAAATCGTTCCAGTAGGGAAACCGTCGGGCTGCACATCTTTCAGCATGCCAAAAGGCCATGAAGGTGTCAAGGTGCCAGCCAAAGTGATGTTCTTTAGAGGGAATCTTGAATTTCCATCAGGGCCATGCTAGGTTTGTTACAGAAAGGTCCCGGAATTGGCTGGGATTGCAGCCTGAAGCAGCCTGTCGGAGGCTTTGAGAAGATGCTATCATTGGCCGGAGATACAGAAAAGAAGGTTCTGGAGACGATTCGCAAATATGGCCTCATTTCCAGGGGTGATGGGGTGGTGGTGGCCGTGTCCGGTGGGCCGGATTCCGTTTGCCTCCTGCACATCCTCTACACCCTGAGAAAGACCCTGGATGCTGCATTGTTCGTGGCCCATTTTGATCACGGCCTCAGGCCGGATGAAGACGAAGACGAGACCGCGTTTGTTGAATCCATGGCCGATTCACTGGGTTTGCCCTTTGTAACCAGGAAAGGAAACCTCCGACCCGGCAAGTCTCTTGAAGAAAGGGCGAGAAAGGAAAGATATGCTTTTCTCGAAGAGGCAAGGCAGGGCTTTTCAGCTGGGAAAATCGCCCTGGGGCACCAGCGAAATGACCAGGCGGAGACCGTCCTCATGAGGGTCCTCCGAGGCAGCGGTCTGGCAGGATTGTCAGGTATTCGGCCCATCAGGGACGCCATATTTATCAGGCCTCTCCTGGAATTGAGACGCTCGGAAATTGAAGTCTACATCGGCGAAAGGAAGCTTCCCTTCAAATCGGATCCAACCAATCTGGAAAGCCGTTTTTTGAGGAACAGGATTCGATTGGACCTGTTGCCGAAGCTACGGGAGTATCAGCCCCGGGTGGTCGATATTTTGTCCATGACGGCCGACAGGCTGCGAGCGGACCATGAATACCTGGAAGGAATAGCCGGGGCATGGGTGAAAAAAGAGGCGACATCCCCTTCAGATGATCAGGTGGCCATTGGGGTGAACACCTTCCGGAAGCTTGAGAATGCCATAAGAAACCGCGTCATCCGCCATTGCGTCGGCGGAGCGGGTGAGAACCCTGACGGACTGACCTATAGGCAGATCAGTGCCATTGATAGGCTGGCCCTGGCAAAGCGGCCCCAGGCAGAGATCCACCTGCCGGGGGGATTGAGGGTAAGGCGCACCTATGACCACATGGTATTCAGTAGATTCTCTCCGGAAGAACCGTCGGACTATTTGTGCGACCTGCAGGGTCCGGGACGTTTTTTCATTCAGGGTGTGGGCTCCAGTGTTCTCGTGGAAAGGCTGTCGGATGAAAACCTGATTATCAGGGAAGACACACCCTGGACCGCCTGTTTCGACGCAGGGAAAATCACCTTTCCTTTGACCCTGCGAAATTTTCGCCCCGGCGACAGGTTCGTTCCGTTGGGGATGACAGGACACAAAAAGCTGAAGAATTTTTTCGTGGACCTCAAGATCCCGAGCCGGGTGCGGGCCAGAACCCCGATCCTGGCCTGCGGGAACCGGATCATCTGGGTGTGTGGTTTGAGGATGGATGATCGTTTCAAGGTGTCGGAAAAGACCAGAGAAATCCTAAAGGTCACTTTTCCGGAAGGGGTTTCACTGCATTCCTGATACTGGTTTTGAAAGGCGGGGTAAGGATACCTGCTTCTGTAATAATGGCCGTGACATATTTGGCAGGGGTAATGTCAAATGCGGGGTTGAAGGTCTGGACCCCTGGAGGCCCCAAACGCACACGGCCTACTCGGGTGATCTCTTCCAGGGGCCTCTGCTCCACCGGGATTCCATCTCCAGTGCCGGTCCCAGGGTCAATGGTGGAAAGGGGGGCCGCCACATAGAAAGGGATGTTGTTTGTCCGGGCCAGGACGGCCACCTGATAGGTGCCTATTTTGTTGGCCACGTCCCCGTTGGCCGCAATCCTGTCCGCCCCGGTGACTACGAGGTCAATCCTCTTTTGTCGCATCAGGCTGCCGGCGGCATTGTCTGCTATCACGGTGACGGGAATGTGGTCCTGCATCAGTTCAAATGATGTGAGGCGAAGCCCCTGCAGCCAGGGCCTGGTCTCATCCGCAATCACCTGGATTTTTTTGCCGGCCTCATGGGCGGCGCGTATGACACCCAGTGCCGTCCCGTATCCGGCCGTTGCCAGAGATCCCGCGTTGCAGTGGGTGAGGATGGTGGCATTGTCGGGAATGAGGTCAAGGCCGTTTGCTCCCAATTTTTTATTAATATCAATATCTTCCAACAATATTTTGTTGGATTCTTCCTTCAGGGCCTCCTTGATTTCCCTGACGGGGCGTACGGCCATGTCATCCACAAGGCCCACCATCCTGGCGACCGCCCACCGGAGATTGACGGCTGTCGGCCGGGCAAGGCGCATCTTTTCAGCCATAAGAGAAAAGCGGGTCCGGAAAGCGACAAACGAGCCGGCGCGAATGGAGGATGCCCCGAGGGCCAGGCCCATGGCCGCGGCAACCCCTATGGCGGGGGCCCCTCGGATCACCATTTTTCTTATGGCATCGATGACGTCTCTGTATCCGCGGCAGGTATACCACTCGACTTTGGAAGGGAGCCTTCTCTGATCCAGCATCTTGACGAGGTTCCCCTCCCATTTGATGGTGGGAATCATGCGTGAGCCTCTCTACACGGTATGCTTCGGGCGTTTCCATATCCATGCATAGGAAAACAGGCGGGTTGTACGTGTCGAACTAATCGCCGATTCGTTCCACCCAGCCATAGGGGTCAGCCTTTTTGGCGTACTGGATTGCGGTGATTTCGTTGTAGAGCTTCAGAGAGAGGTCCCCCATCTTGCCTCCGGCAACCACGAAGTCTTTTCCCTTGAACGTGATCTGACCCACTGGAGAGATAACAGCAGCCGTCCCCGCGCCGAATGCCTCCTTGAGATCCCCTGTCTCGGAGGCACTGATGACCTCGTCTATGGTCAGCTGCCGTTCCGAGACGTGCAGACCCCATTTCTTAAGAATGTGGATCACCGAATCCCGCGTGATGCCAGGGAGGATGCTGCCTCCCAGGGGAGCGGTGATGACCTCATCCCCGATCACGAAAAACATGTTCATGGTCCCCACTTCTTCAACATATTTTCTTTCCACCGCGTCCAGCCAGAGGACCTGGGTAAAACCCTTTTCCATTGCCAATTCTGTAGCAAGAAGACTGGCGGCGTAGTTCCCGGCGGTCTTGGCCTCCCCTGTCCCGCCGACGGCGGCCCTGATGTAATGATCCTCAACATAGATCTTGACGGGGTTCAGCCCTTCTTTGTAATAGGCTCCCACAGGACCTATGATGATGTAGAAGATGTAGGTGTGAGCAGGTCGGACCCCCAGGTGCGGTTCCGTGGCGAGCATGGTGGGTCTTATGTAGAGAGACGTGCCGGCGCTTCCAGGGACCCATTCTTTATCCAGCAGGATAAGCTTCCTCATTCCCTCCATGACCAGTTCAACGTCCACTTCAGGCATGCACATCCTCCTGGCGGACCGGTTGAGCCTGGCACAGTTGTCCCTGGCGCGAAAAAGATATAGGCCGTCATCCTGTCCACGGTAAGCCTTGAGGCCCTCGAAAATCTCCTGGCCATAGTGGAGAGACATGGCGGCCGGGTCCAGGTGAAGGTCACCATAGGGCTCGATGCGCGGATGAAACCATCCCTTGCTGGTCTCATAGTCCATGAGGAACATATGGTCCGTGAGGATATCGCCGAATCCGAGTTTGGATTCATCTGTGGGCTTAAGTTTAAGCTGTTTTGCCTCTGTTATGTTGATGTCCATGTTGTACTCCTTCTCTTGAATGGATGAAAAGACAGTTATTCATAACATCATTGCGCCAAAAAATAAACAGGGAATCGGTCACCGCTAAACGGTTATGAGTTCATACTGACGGGTGCCGAGGCCGATTTCCTCTGCGTGGTTTAATTGAATCGCCCAGTCTATCTTGGGATAGAGGGCCCTGAATTTGTCGTCGTCGGGTTTCACGCGCCCGGAAATACACGATCCTTCGGCGGGAATTTGCCTGTTAACGAGATCCGCCGAGGCCTGGTCGATGGCCACGGGATCGGTTGAGGCGACAATCCCCACGTCACTGACGATGGGGGCATCACAGTGGCCGTAACAGTCGCAGGCCGGCGAGACATGGGTAACAAAATTGACAAATAGGGCCTTGCCTTTCTTGTTTTTCAGCACGGCAAAGGTGTATTCCGCCATTTTTTTCTGAAAGAGCGGGATATCCTTGTTCCATTGGACGTTGATGGCGCCGTTGGGGCAGATCAGGATGCATTCACCGCATCCGACACATTTCCCTGGATCGATAACGGCCTTCTCACCATCCAAAAGGGTGATGGCCCCCTGTGCGCAGTGGGCTACGCACTGGCCACACCCTTCGCACTTTTTTCGCTTGACCTTGGGGCAAAGATCCGAGTGTTGCTGCAGTTTGCCTCTTCTGGCGGCACATCCCATGCCCAGATTCTTGATTGTTCCACCAAACCCTGAAAGCTCATGTCCTTTGAAATGGGCAAGGCTGATCAGGGCGTCTGCGTCAAGGATTTCCCTCCCCACATAGGCTGTCTTAATGAAAGGCTGGTTTATCTTGATCGGGCCGTGGGATGCTCCCCGCAGCCCATCCGCGATGATGACGGGGGCATTAACCACAGCGTAGGCGAACCCGTTTTCGATGGCTGTGTTCAGGTGGGAGACACTGTTGCCCCTCGTCCCGGCATAAAGGGTGTTGGCGTCCGTCAGGAACGGCACGCCGCCGAGCGCTTTGGTGCGGTCCACGATCTGCCTGACAAATACCGGATGAATGAAGGCCGTATTGCCCTTTTCGCCGAAATGGAGTTTTAGAGCCACAAGATCCCTGGGAGTAATGATACGCTCCAGTCCGGCACGATCCACGATTTCCAACAGTTTGGACAATAGGTTTTTCTTTTGGGAGGCCCTGAGATCGGAAAAAAAGACCGTGCTGGCCGTCATGATATCCCTCCTGGGTCGAATGCGACCCTTGGTCCCTTTCCCCGGGACTCTTTGAGGCGTCGGGAAGAAGGTGTCTAAATTGAATGAGGTGGTAAAATTAACATATGCCGCGAGCGGCAGTCTATGAACAACGAATGGGACCGAACCTGACAACCTTTTTCAGATTCGCTTCGTTATACGCGTCTAATAAAGCGACTTCGTTGGAGATCCACTCCTCAGGATATTCGGTTTCATTGTGAAGGCAGAGAATACCGATTCACCAACGACAGTATGGCCAGAAAGGTTAGGTCTTCTCTTGTTCACTGTCAAGGAAGTTGTGGGTAGAGATGTTTTTCGTTGACAAGCAAATGGGTCTTGATTAAAAATCTAAGATCGACCTTATCCAAATTTAATCAGAAATGGGGAACAGGAAGGTTTCTAGAAAAAAATAATGTCAAGCACTCGAGTTATTGTCAGGAGCCATCTGCTGTGTGTGTGGGCCACACTCATCTGCATCCTCGTCTGTTTTCCGGCAGCGGTGCAGGCCCAGGCCGTCAAGCAGATACTGAGTATCGAGGCCCAGGACATGCTTAATACGGTCCCGGATACCTATCTCCTGGATGTGCGCACACGCGCCGAATACCAGTTTGTGGGGCATCCTGCCGGGGCCTACCTCTTCCCTTACCGGTTTTTCAGCAACTTACTTAAGAAAGAGGACGGGGTCTACGAGTACGGGTTTGGCCAAAAAAACAAGCATTTTGTTGAAGAAATAGGCAAGCTGTTCAAGAAGACCGACAATCTGTTGATTATTTCCAGGGATGGTAAACGCAGCGCCCTTGCTGCCAAGGAACTGCTGGATGCGGGTTTCAAGAACGTATACGATGTGGAAGACGGTTTTGAAGGTCCTTCGTTTCCCACGTTCAAGGACAGCAATCGCGACAAGTTCTACAGGCAGATTGCAAAGAGGAACAAGGTTTACGGCTTTGGGCTGAGGCGCCACTACGGGTGGCAGTGGTGGGGGCTTCCCTGGACCTATCAGATGGATAGCAAGTATATTTATCCGCCCGATCTGGCGCCGGCCAAGAAATGATGATTTTGTAGAAAGTCTCGAATACCGGACTTTTGCGATTCTATCAAGAAATAGCTAAGGAGGCAGGGAATGGATTCTGGAGAGCTCATCGAACTCATGGAACAAATAGAGGAAAAAAACATTGACTGGGATGTTGTGAAAGAAAAGACCAAGGTGCCCCATGACATTCTGAAGTTGTATGCCCAATCCGGCCCGGTCCCGGTCACAATCATCAACAATTTGAAGAAGGCCATTGAAGAAGGTGTCCAATAAGATGACTTCGCAAGAAGAGGGATGACCCATTAGAAAGGAGTAGGCGTATGTCAGATGTTTTGCAAGTCACGGATGGGAGCTTTGATGAGGAAATCGTCAAATCCGATACCCCTGCCATGGTGGATTTTTGGGCTGAATGGTGCGGCCCCTGTAAAATGGTGGGACCCGTTGTGGCGGAGCTGGCAAAGGAATATCAGGGCAAGATCAAGATTGCCAAGATGGATGTGGATAAGAATCGGGAGACCCCAGCGCGTTTCGGCATCAGAAATATCCCGACGCTCATCCTTTTCAAAGGTGGTGAGGTGGCCCAGACCATTATCGGTGCTCACCCGAAGGATTATATCGCCGGTGAATTGAAGAAACTTTTATGATCTGTGCATGAAAGACAGCCGGTTTTTCAAGACCTTAGGGTTGTCAGGCCCAAAATGAATAGAGCGAGCAAGCCCCGTTATCAGGAAAAACGGGGCTTTCGTTTCTTTATGTGATCTCCCCCGAAAGGGAGGAAGGTTAGGATGAAGATGGCGGGTTATTCAGGGAAGAGCTATCGGTTTCGCAAATTTTGTTTGGCGATATCCTTGGTGGGTTGGCTGTCTCTCATTTTACTCCTCAGTGGATGTGCCACGCTGGACTGGTTTCTTGGAAAAGAACCGGAAAGGGGGCCTTCCGAACTCATGGACAAGGCCATGGAGGACCTGGGAAGGGGTTACTACAAGTCAGCCACAGAGTATTTTCAAAAGATCAAGGATCGTTATCCCTACAGTAAATTTGCTATCATCGCCGAGTTGAAGATGGCCGATACCCTTTTCCTTCGGTCCAGTTATGACGAATCCTACGAGGCCTACAAGGAATTCGAAAGGCTCCATCCCAAGCATCCAAGCATCCCCTATGTGATATACCGCCAAGGGCTTTGCCATTTCAGACAAATGAAGACCATTGATCGTGATCAGACCCATTCTCTGAAGGCCAGGGATGAATTCGCCCGTCTTGTGAAGCGATTTCCCAGGGACGTCTACGCCTCTCGGGCCCGCATGAAAATCCGAAAATGTTATATTGATCTTGCTGCCCACGAACTCTATGTGGCGCGTTTCTATTACAAGAAAAAACAGTACCGTGCGGCCGCCGGTCGTTTCCGGCATGCCATTGAGGACTATCCTGACGTGGGCCAGTATTTTGAGGCCCTGGAATACCTGGGAAAATGCGAAGAAAAGCTCGCACGGGAGCATAGCTCTTGATCTAAGGCTACCCTCGAGGGACCCTACCCAGCGTCTTTTTCCACTAAGGCATAAAGGGCCTGGAAGGCCTTGCCCAGTTCCTGGGGGCGGATACCGCCGCCTTGGGCCATATCCGGACGACCCCCACCTTTGCCTCCCACGATAGTCGACATTTCCCTGATGATGTCGCCCGCCTTGAAACGTCCCACCAGGTCTTTGGTCACCACGCAGGTGAGCATGACCTTCTCCCCTGTCCTGGCGCCGAGAGCGATGATACCCGAGCCCATTTTGTCTTTGATCCTGTCTGCGGAATCCCGCAGCTCCCTTGGAGAATCGGCCTCCAGTTCTTTTGCCAGGACTTTCACATCGCCGATTTCTTTCACTCCTGACAGGATGTCCGCAGACTTCTGGGTGAGGAGTTTGGCCTTGAATCCCTCTATTTGTTTTTCCCTCTCTTTGAGCTCCTCCAATATGCGTTCGAGTCGTTGCTTTACCTCGTTTGGCGTGGTTTTCAGGAGAAGGGCAGAAGACCTCAACACCCTTTCCTGTTCCTGGTCGTGTAGCAGGGCAGATTCGCCCGTCAAGGCTTCTATACGACGGACGTTTGCGGCCACACCACCCTCTCCTAGGATACGGAAAAGTCCTATATCGCCTGTTCTGCCTGTATGGGTCCCCCCGCACAATTCACGGCTGACCCCGTCGCCCATGTTCACCACCCTGACGTTTTCACCGTATCGCTCTTCAAAGATGGCCATGGCTCCGGTCTCCATGGCCTCTTCCTTCGTCATGACCCGGGTGCTGACTTCCAGGTTCTCGCGAATGTGTCTGTTGACCAGTGATTCGATCTCTCGAAGTTTTTCAGGGACCACCTGGGTGAAGTGGCTGAAGTCGAATCGCAGTCTTTCGGGCGAGACCAGAGAGCCGGCCTGTTTGACATGGTCTCCAAGGATTTCCCGAAGGGCGGCGTGTAAAAGGTGGGTCGCAGAATGATTTCGGACTGTGGCCTGTCTTTTGTCCTCGTCCACCACGGCCTCCACCTCGTGCCCCTTCCCCAGCGTACCGGTCTCCAAAACGCCTTCATGAACGATGAGATTCTGGGTGAATTTCCGGGTGCGCTTCACGCGGAAACGCGCCGTTTCAGACACGATCCATCCCGTATCGCCCATTTGGCCTCCTGCTTCGCCGTAAAAGGGGGTTTGCTCCAGGACGATACACGCTTCCATCCCTGCCTCGGCCTCATCAATTTCTTTTCCATCCACAATGCAGGCCGCAACCCGTGCCCGAGAGGTCAGGTTTTCGTATCCCAGGAATCTGCAGGTCAGGCCCCGTGACATGAGATCCTTATAGCCGTCGGGAATTTCTTCCTCACCACTGCCTTTCCAGGATTCCTGGGAAAGGGCGCGGCGTCGGGACATGGCACTCTCGTAACCGGGATTGTCCACGGCCAGATCCTCTTCCCTGGCCACGTCCTGCACAATGTCGATGGAAAGGCCATAGGTGTCGTAGAGCTTGAATGCCACATCCCCTGAAATGGTGGTCAGACCTTTACCCTTCAGTGCCTGGATTTCATCATTCAACACCTTCAGGCCGTAGTGGAGTGTGTCGGCAAAGCGCTTTTCCTCATTGTGAACCAACCCTTCGATCAGGCTCCCGGCTTGAATGAGCTCACCGTAATCGGGGCCCATGATTTCGATGACTTTCCGGCAGATCTTGTGGAGGAAGGGATCCTTCATGCCGAGGAGCTGGCCGAAACGGATAGCCCGCCGAATGATTCGCCTCAAGACATATCCTCGACCTTCGTTGGACGGCATGATGCCGTCGCCGATCAGGAAGGCCACTGCCCGGGCGTGATCGGATATCACTCGGAAAGAGACATCCTGTCGCTGGTTTTCCCCGTAACCCTTTTCGCAAAGGTCCTCGATCCTTCCGATAATGCCCCTGAACAGGTCGGTGTCATAGTTGGAATAGACGCCTTGAACCACGGCAGCGATCCTCTCGAGCCCCATACCGGTGTCAATATTGGGTTTAGGGAGCGGCGAAAGGACGCCCTCCGGACTTCGATCAAACTGTGTGAATACCAGGTTCCAGATCTCCAGATAGCGGTCGCAATCGCATCCCGGGGCGCAGTCCAGTTTTCCACAGCCTAAGGATGGCCCCTGATCGATCATTATTTCAGAGCAGGGACCGCAGGGCCCCGTGTCACCCATGGTCCAGAAGTTGTCTTTGTCTCCCAAACGAACAATTCTATCGGTTGGAACGCCTATTTGTTCCTCCCAGATCTTGTAGGCTTCATCGTCATCTTTGTAAACGGAGACATAGAGTTTTTCAGCCGGGAGCCCGAATCCCTCCGTCAGAAGCTCCCATGCCCACGAGATGGTTTCCTGCTTGAAGTAGTCGCCAAAAGAAAAATTTCCGAGCATTTCAAAGAACGTGTGGTGGCGGGCCGTGTAACCCACATTCTCCAGGTCATTGTGCTTCCCTCCCGCGCGTACACACTTCTGGGAGGTAACGGCCCTGGTGTAACTTCGTTTTTCCTCACCGAGATACAGCCCCTTGAACTGGACCATGCCGGCGTTGGTGAAAAGCAGGCTCGGATCGTCATGGGGCACCAGTGAAGAACTGGAGACTTTTTTATGGTCCCGGGAAGTGAAGTAGTCAAAAAACTTCTCTCTTATTTCTCTGAAATTCATCATAGGTTCCGTCGCAATTCTGTTATAGGTTTGGAGGTCTGGCCTCACAGCTGGGAAGCTACTCGGCCTCTTCCGTTTTTTCCGAAGTCCTCTTGATCCCTGTTTTTTCTACGATGAGCCGGGCAATTTCGTCCCGGATATCGATGTTTTCAGAAAGAAACCGCTTGGCGTTCTCCCTTCCCTGACCGATCCGGTCATCGCCAAAGGCATACCATGCCCCGCTCTTCTGCACCAGGTCGAGGGATACCCCCAGATCCAGGATATCCCCTTCCTTGGAGATCCCGTGACCGTAGATAATATCAAATTCCGCCTGTTTAAAGGGCGGGGCCACCTTGTTCTTGACCACCTTCACACGAGTCCGATTGCCAACCACCTGGTCTCCTTCCTTGATGGCGCCGATGCGACGTATATCCAACCGCTGGCTCGCATAAAACTTGAGGGCATTGCCACCCGAGGTCGTCTCGGGATTCCCGAACATGACCCCGATCTTTATTCGGATCTGGTTGATAAAGATAACGGAGGTGAGGGACTTGCTGATGGTTCCCGTGAGTTTTCTGAGGGCCTGAGACATGAGCCGGGCCTGCAGGCCCACATGCTGATCTCCCATTTCGCCCTCTATTTCGGCGCGCGGTACGAGTGCGGCCACCGAGTCTATGACCAGGACGTCTATGGCGCCGCTCCTCACAAGAATCTCGGCGATATCCAGGGCCTGCTCTCCGGTATCCGGCTGGGAGACGAGGAGGCTGTCCACATCAACGCCCAGGTTGCGTGCGTAGGGGGCATCCAGGGCATGTTCCGCATCAACAAAGGCCACCATGCCTCCCTTGGCCTGAGCCTCGGCGGCAATGTGGAGGGCGAGGGTCGTCTTTCCAGATGATTCAGGCCCATAGATCTCCACCACCCTGCCCCTGGGGACCCCCCCCACCCCCAGTGCCAAATCAAGGGAAAGAGATCCCGTGGAGATGGCGGGGATATCCAGCGCCTTGTCATCTCCCATCTTCATGATGGAGCCCCTGCCGAATTGGCGTTCAATTTGCGAAATGGCCTGCTCTACAACTTTTTCTCTGTCCATTAAGTCACCCTCCTGGGATCTTGTGATGCTTCTAAAAATAGTAAGTTATTCCTGATTCTTGCCCGCAAGTGGCCAGGTCATGAGCCTGGTATGGATCGCACCCGTCGGGGTCAGATTACTCTTGAATAGGGAAAGCGCCTTGAGACGGCAAAAGGGGCTCGAAACTTGGCGATAGCCATCCAGGATTTCCGCCAGCGGCGGTCCGCCCTTGGCCCCTTTCCTGAATCGGCATAAGGTCAGATGTGGTCGAAATTTTCTCTTCTCTTCCTTGATGCCGAAAGGCGCGAGCCTCTTCTGAAGTCCGTTCCTGAAATACCCCATTCGCTCCAGTTCGCCCTGGAGCCCCACCCACAAAACGCGCGGATTGCGAAGGCCGGAAAAGACGCCGGTGCCTTTCAGGGCGATTTGAAAGCAATCATACCGATCGCAAACGCTTTTGGCAACATCGGCAATTCCCTTCAAGGAGGATTCCGGTATCTCTCCCAGGAAAACAACCGTGAGGTGAATATGATCGACCCTGACCCACCGGGCCTCGGGAAGTAAACCCCTCATTTCAGCCGAGACCGCGGAAACAATATCCTTCATCTGCCGAGGCAATTCAAAGGCCAGGAAGGACCGGATCCCCATTACAATATCTCCTCAACCAATCCAAGGCCATCATGGCGCTGACACGTTTGATCTGCTGGCGGCTTCCCACAAAGCAATATCTTTTTGTGAAGGTCTCTTCAACCGTTGCCATTCCCAGGTGGACCGTCCCAATAGGTTTTTCCCGACTCCCGCCTTCGGGTCCGGCTATACCCGAGACAGCGATGCCCAGGTCTGTCTTCAGTTTGTGTCGGACGTTTTCGGCCATTTCCCTGACGGTTTCGTCACTCACGGCGCCGGCCCTCTTCAGGACCCCGGGTTTCACACCCAACACGTCGATCTTGGCCTGGTTGCTGTAGGATATGATACCGCCCAGGAAGTAGGAGGAACTCCCGGGAACACCGGTCAGAAGGTGGCCCACCAGGCCGCCTGTGCAGGACTCAGCCACCGAAAGGGTCCATTTTCGTTGCTTCAACAACCGGCCCACTGTCTCAGCCATGGAACCATTCTCGATGGCAAAAATGTATGGGCCGATTCTGTCCCTGATGGCCTTTTCCATCTTTTCCATTTCACGGGCGACCATGTGGTGATCCCTGTCTGTGAGCGTGACGGTGATGTGGTTTTCGGGAAAATGGGGATAAAAACCTAGAAGTGCCTTGCCGGTTCGGCCTCGCAGATCCTCAAAAATTTCAGCGATGCGAGGTTCACTCAATCCAAAGACTTTCAGGGTAAGCTCCCTGGTTACAGGAAGCCTTTCACAGTGGGAGCGGATTTCGGGGATGACGACGTGATCGATGAGATAGCGCATCTGATCGGGAACCCCCGGGAGAAAATAGAGCCTCACCTCGTTTTCGTTAAGGGAGAAGCCGCATGCCCGCCCTTCGGGGCTGAGCATCTTGGAACCCTCCGGGAGCCAGGCCATTTTTTCCAGGAAAGGGCTCATGGCCACCCCCTGCATGCTCGCGTGACGTCTGATCAATTCTAGCATCTCCCTGTCCAGACACAAGGGGCGGTTCAGGACCGTGGCCACGATTTCATTGGTCAGATCGTCATCCGTTGAACCGAGCCCCCCGGTTACGATGATGAACTCGGACATTTTCAGTGCATTTTCAAGGGCCTGGGACACCAACTCGCAGTTGTCCCCTACGGAAGTAATGCGGGTGACCTGGAGACCGGAGGCCGTGAGCTTGTCAGCGGCGTACCAGGCATTCAGATCCAGCGTCCTGCCTGATATGAGCTCGTTCCCGATGGTGATGATTTCACAGCGCAAAGGTGTCTTGCCCAAATTCCGTCAACGCTCCTGTTATTAACTCCGGAATTGAAAAAAGTGAACGAGTTCCAGACAAGCCCAGGCATACCCGCCAGCGGCGATGTCATCCAGCACGATCCCGAGGCCGCCTTTCAACCTGCGGTCAATAAACCCCACTGGAAAGGGCTTCAGGATGTCAAAAAGACGAAAGAGCAGAAATGCCCCTGCGAGGTTTGCCCAGTCGGGCCTGAGAAGCCAGGTGGCCACCAAGAACCCGGCCACTTCATCGATCACCACTTCCGGTGGATCACTCCTTCCCAGAATTGATTGGGAGCGTCCTGAGGCCCAAACGGCAACGAGCAGAAAAACCAACAGGAAAGCCGCCCTGAAGGGTGCGGGGAAGTAAAGCAGGGCCACGGCAAGTGGCAGGCCTCCCAGCGTGCCGAAAGTGCCGGGGGCAAATGGAAGGAGACCGGTGCCGAACCATGTGGCCAGAAACAGTGCCGTCTTGCCCGAAAAACCGCTTCGGTTGAAGAGTTCCTTTTTTGTCAGATTATCAAAATCCTGGCTTGACATCAAGGTGGTATGGGCCCCTCACTTTTGTTTCCGAAAGTTCTTTTTGACGGGACAAGGCTGAACGTACCTCTATTCATTGACATTGAGGCCCATGACCCAGGAATAGACTTCTCTCAGGGAAAGATTCTCTTGATGGGCAATGGCCCTGCAGGCCTCGTATTCCGGGACCAGATAGCTGGAACCGTCCGGTTGCACAATTTTTTTCGCCTGCATTTTCCCCCAGGGGCTCCGGATCTGCACCGACTCACGAGGCAGCACCCGTCTTAGGGTATGGTGAAAACGTACGCCCAGGGTCCCGGATTCCTGAAACAGAATTTGCATGAGCAGATCCTGCGCATCCGGCCGGCCGACCACCTGCACCTGAACACCGGGTCGATTCTTTTTCATATGAACGGGACAGAAGGCCACATCCATGGCGCCTGCCCCCTGCAGCCGCTCCATGAGGTATCCCATCCACTCGGGGTTCACATCGTCAATATTCGTTGCCAGGACCACAACGGTCTCGGTTCCGTTATCGGTCGCGGCCTTTCCAAAGATAACTCTGAGGAGATTCGGTCTGTCAGGCAGATCCCTGGATCCGACGCCGTAACCCACGCTATCGATGGTCATCGGAGGCATGGTACCAAAGGTCTCTGAAAAAAACTTTACCAGCGCGGCGCCTGTGGGTGTCACCAGTTCAAAGGGAAGGCCGGGCTGAAATACAGGCACATCTCTTAGCAGGTTCATTGTTGCCGGTGCGGGGACAGGTATCCTGCCATGGGCGGTCTCAACAAAGCCGGAACCGAGAGGCAGTCGCGATGAATGGATAACGTCCACACCAAGGCGTGTCAAGCCGTAGACGCACCCCACAATGTCGATGATGGAATCCGCAGCACCCACTTCGTGGAAGTGGACGGTTTCCGGAGGCCGGTTGTGGACTTTTCCCTCTGCTTCCGCAAGGGACGTAAACACGGCAAGACTTTTTCTCTTGATCTCCTCGTCCAACCCGGCCCCGGAGATGAGGTTCCTGATGGTCTTGAGGTCTCTCGGGGGTTGAGAGGCCTGATCGATCTTCACAACCAGACGAGTGCCGGTTATCTCATGTCGGGCCTCTCTGCTGGCCGCCATCCACCATCCCTCAAGGTGAAGACCTTCGAGGGTCTGTTCCAGGTCATCCAGAGGAAGGCCGGCATCCAGCAGTGCACCAAGAAACATGTCACCACTGATTCCCGAGAAACAATCCAGGTAGGCTGTTTTCATGGGCCCCCTCTCAGGCAGGCTGAAATGGAAAAACCCGGGCTAAATGAGTTCCGCGACCAGTTCGGAAATGTCCTTGACCTCTATTTCATCTTCCTTGTTGGTGGTTTTTCTGCTGTCTTCGAGCATGGAAATGCAATAGGGGCAAGCTGTAGCCAGGATAGAGGCTCCGGTCTCACAGGCCTCGACAATTCTCAAATCGGAAAACCGCCATTCCGGTTTTGTTTCCATCCAGAGCCTTCCACCTCCGCCCCCGCAACAGAGACTCTCCTTCTTGATCCGCTCCATTTCGACGAAGTTGCCTCCAGTTACGGCAGACAGGATGGCCCTGGGCTCTTCATAAACGTCACTGTGGCGACCCAGGTAGCAGGGGTCATGGTAGGTGACCTTCCGGTCCATCGTCCCCTTGAGTTTGAGTTTCCCGTCATCGAGAAGCTGATTCAAAAGCTGCGTGTAGTGGAGGACCTCAAAATCACCACCAAGATCGGGGTACTCGTTGGTGTAAGTGTAATAGCAGTGGGGGGATGTGGTGATGATTTTCTTGACGCCTTTTTCCCCGAAAAGGTTGATGTTTTTCTGTGCCGTGTTCAGGAAGAGTTCTTCGTCACCGATTTTGCGCACCGACTCACCGCAGCAG
>CAYOIU010000033.1:0-1318 GCA_964404085.1 uncultured Desulfobacteraceae bacterium
ACCGCACAGGGAAAGAGAAAGTCGAGGCATTGCCGGGACAGCCGGGGGGGAATGGCATAAAGCTCTCCATCAGAATGATCCCGATCGCTTCTCCATAACTGGTCTGACCTTTTCTCGCTTCATAGATCATGGAACCTCACTCCTCTTTTTTGTACATACCCTTTTATCCACCTACTTCCGACCACTGATTGTCATTGGATAACCCTAATTAAGATTTCTGTCAACAAAGCCCATAAAAACCTGAAGGCAGCCGGAAATCCCATTCATTTTGAAAAATGCAAGAAATGATCCGAGAGGTGGGTATTTTGAAAATCAATTCGAATTCAATGAGTTGACAGTTCTTTAAGTTATTTGATTCCTTCCACCGATACAATAATGTATCATGGTCTAGATTGAAGCGATCCCCTCATGTAAATAATCTCTGGGGCTGGCGAGAAAGTGTTTGACTTCACAAAAAAAATGAAATGATAATGGCATCAATAGGTAAATTTTATTATAAACTGGCTTTTAGTTGATATTATATTTTTAAATACATTAATATTATGTCTAAGTTTGAAACAGTCCTCAATCAGATTGACCTTGGGTTTATGGTCACCGACAGGCATGGCGTCGTCTCCTTTATTAATAAGCAGGCAAGGAATGTCTTTGCACTCCGGAAAAAGGAAACAGTCGGCCGATCCTTACCGAAAAATCTATCCGGGATATCCACTCTGATAGCAGAGGCCGTACAATCGGAGAAGCCATGCTACGGAAATCAGTTCCGAACGAAGGGCATAGACATTATCCTCAACATTGAACCCTTGAAAGAGAACAAGGCCGTTATAGGGGCGGCCTGCAGCTTTGTGGCACTTAAGGAGTTCGAAAAGGCTGCCAGAAGTCTAGAGAGTTATCAGGTATTGGGAAATAAATTCAGAACTGTTTTTGATTATTCATCCGACGGGCTATGGATATGCAATAACAAAGGAGAAGTGGTCGAAGTTAACAAGGCCACGGAGATGATCGTCGGGATAGATAAAAAGGAGTTGATTGGGAAAAAAGTCAGAGAATTGGTGGCTACGAAGGGCTATTATGATGATTACGTGACCGATGAGGTGATCAGGACCAAGAGAAAAATATCACAGTTGCAAGAGGTCAAGACCACCAATAGGAAGGTCCTTTGTACCGGCATTCCCGTCCTCGACAGGAACGGAGAAGTGGCCATGGTGGTCATTAATGAAAGGGACATAACAAGGCTTTACGCCATGCGAGAACGATTGGAAGAAATTCAAAGAGAGAAAGACACCTACAAAGAAAAATTCAACGAACTGAGCCTTGGGAT